>JAAFHD010000108.1 GCA_013298245.1 Alphaproteobacteria bacterium | reverse complement strand
ACCCCTTCAGCGGCTACACCATCAGCGCCTGCCAACTGCGCCCGGAATCGCGCGGCACGATCACGCTGGCCAGCACCAACCCCGCTGACGCGCCCCACATCAACGCCAACTACCTGGCCACCGAACATGATCGCCGCTGCATGATCGCTGCCCTGCACCTGATCCGGAAGCTGGTCGCCGCCCCCTCACTCGCCGCCTGGACCGCCGGCGAATACCTGCCCGGCGAAGCGTCGCAAGGCGACGAAGGCATGCTCGACCACTGCCGCCGCTACGGCACCACCATCTTCCACCCCAGCAGCACCTGCCGCATGGGCGAGGACGATTTCGCCGTCGTCGACAGCCGCCTGCGCGTGCGCGGCGTGGACGGCCTGCGCATTGCCGATGCCTCCATCATGCCGACTGTCGTCTCCGGCAACACCAATGCCGCCTGCATCATGATCGGCGAGAAATGCGCCGCGATGATGCGCCAGGCGGCTTGACCCCACAGGCCCGCCGCGCATTCTGGCGCGCATGGAAACGCCCAATATCAGCACAGCCTGGCCGCTGCGCGACAAGACCGCCTTTGCCGGCATCGGCACCAGCGCCTTCGGCAGTTTTCCCGAATCCGACAGCTATGGCCTCGGCTGCGCCGCACTGAACGCCGCACTGGATGACGCCGGCCTGAAGCCCAGCGATATCGACGGCCTGATCGTCAACCGCATCCCATCCTACGAACGCTTTTCGGAGATGATGGGCATCAACCCGCAATACTGCCTGCTGACCGAAGCGCCTGGCCGTTTCTCCGGCGTGTCGCTGTCGCTCGCCATGCAGGCGGTGGCGACGGGTGCGGCGAAAACCGTCGCACTGGTCTACGGCAATAATGGCCGCAGCGTGCGCATGAAATACGGCGGCGGCGACAGCCAATGGTCGCCCTGGGGCATGACCTCACCCGGCGCGATTCACGCCATGATGTGGCGCCGCCACATGCACGAATACGGCACGACGCATGCGGATCTCGGCTGGGTCGCCGAGGCCTTCCGCCACCACGCCTGCCTGAACCCTGACGCGGTGATGCACGGCAAGCCGATCACGCGCGAGGACCACGCCACAGCCCGCCCCATCTGCGAGCCCCTAGCGTTGCTGGACTACTGCCTGATCAATGACGGCGCCGTCGCCTGGATCATCACCAGCGCCGAACGTGCTGCGGATTTGCGCCGCCCGCCGGTGCTGATTTCCGGCTATGCGCGGCAGGACAATTTCACCTATGGCAGCGCGCCGCCGACGGATTTCTGGCAGTCCAATCTGGGCGCTGTGCGCGACCAGATCTACACCCGCGCCGGCATCGGCCGCGATGAGCTGCAAGGTCTCGGCATCTACGACAATTTCACCCCCACCGTGCTGTTCAGCCTCGAAGGCCTTGGCTTCTGCAAACCCGGCGAGGGCGGTGATTTCGTGCGCGACGGCACGCTGCGCCTGGGCACCGGTCGATGGCCCACCAACACCTCCGGCGGGCACCTGTCCAACAGCTACATGCAGGGCTGGGAAATCATCGCCGAATGCGTGCGCCAGCTGCGCGGCGATGGGGGCGCGCGGCAAATCCCGGACTGCCACGCGATGCAATACATCTGCGCGACCAACATCGCGCAATCCGTCATCCTGCGGAGGGGCTGAGCCATGCCGGCACCGGTCATCGACAACTGGTCCAAGCCCTTCTGGGACGCCGCGCGCGAACGGCGTTTCATGCTGCCGCGCTGCACGGATACCGGGCGCTGCTTCTTCCCACCCGCGCCGGTCTCGCCCTTCACCGGGCGCCCCGCTGTGGACTGGGTCAGCAGCCCCGGCGAAGGCACGCTCTGGTCCTTCGTCGTGTTCCACCAGAAATATTTTGATGGTTTCCGCACGCCCTATCCGGTGGTGATGGTGAAGCTCGACGAAGGCCCGTCCTTCCTCGCCAATCTGCGCGGCGCGACGGCGGGGGAACTCGCCATCGGCCAGCGCCTGCGCATCGTCTTCGACGCGGAAGAAAACGGCATCACCATGCCGCAATTCGAGATCATCCGATGACCCAACCTGTCCTTGTCATCCGCCACGACGGCTGGGCCGAAATCACCCTCAACCGCGAAGACAAACGCAACGCCGTCGACCGCGCCACACGCACCGCCATGGCAGCCGCCTTCGACGCCTGTCGCGACATGAAGGCCATCGTGCTGACCGGCACCGGCGCCTCCTTCTGCGCGGGCATGGACCTCAAGGAACGCCAGGCCGATGTCGCGCGCGGCGACGATAGCGGCCCGCAGGAATGGATCGCGGTGAACATGATGATCCGCCGCCACCCCTCGGTGTTCATCGCCGCGGTGAACGGGCTGGCGCTCGGCGGTGGCTCCACGCTGATCAACGTGTGCGACCTGGCGATCGCCTCCGAAAAAGCCAGCATCGGCTGCCCCGAAATGGGCTTCGCGACATACCCCGGCATGGCCGGCCCCGCAGCCCAGCTCTCCGGCATCACGCGCAAGCGCGCCGCCTGGATGATCCTGACCACGCAGCGCGTCGACGGCGCCACCGCCGAACGCTGGGGCATGGTGAACGAATGCGTGGCGCACGACATGCTGCTGCCACGCGCACGCGAAGTGGCGCAAATGGTCGCGCAATTCGACGCCGTCGCACTTGCCGAATCCAAGCAGGCGCTGGACCGCATCCCCGCCTTCATCAACGATTGGCAGCAGGCGATGGACCACGGCCAAATGGTCAACGCCACCATCCGCGGCCGTTCAAAAGCGCAAGCCGAAGGCCCGAAGCGCTTCGCCTCGGGCGAGAAAAACCCCGGGCAGGGCGTGTGATGAAACCGCTGGCCGGGCGCCGCATCCTGGACCTCTCCGCGCGCTGCGCGCAGCGCCCACACGCACTCGCCACCGCCATGGCCGGCCGCATCTGCGCCATGTATGGCGCAACCGTCGTGCGCCCCGATGGCCCGATGGCCTTCGAAGGCCCGCTCGCGCGCTTCCTAGACGCCGGCAAACAACGCGACGGCGATGGCTTCGACGCCGCCCTCGGCGACAGCGCGTCGCTGACCGAAGCCCCCATCACCGTCCGCTTCTCCGTCTTCGGCCCCGGCGAAGACCCACCCATGTCCGAATTCGGCCTCCTCGCTCTCTCCGGCCTGCTCGACATCGTCGGCGAGGCCGATGACCCGCCCTCCCCTCTCGCCGGCCACCAGCCCGCCTATGCGGCCGGGCTAGCAGGTTCGACAGCTTTGCTAGCAGCGCTGCACGCCGGCGGCCGCGAAACCATCGACATCTCCCTCTTCGACGTCACCTGCTGGCTGAACTGGAAAGTCGCCGCCGGCGTCCTGGTGATGGGCCGCGCCCCCAAGCGCGGCGGCACCCGCGCCGATTGGTTCACCCTGCCGGCAGCCGACGGCCACATCGCCCTCGTCTACCAGGAAAAGGACTGGCCGCCGCTCCGAGAAATGGTCGGCACCACCGACCCGCGCTTCGAAACCCGCGCCGGCCGCCTGACCCACCGCGTCGATTTCGAAGCCGCCATCCGCCCCTGGTTCGCCGCCCGCACGCGCGAAGACATCACGCGCGAAGCGCAATCGCGCCGCATCCCCATCGGCCCCGTCCGCTTCCCCGCCGAACTTTTGCACGATGCGCAACACACCGCCCGCGGCTTCATCGCGCCCGACGGCACCCCACGCCCGCCTATGCTCATCGACGGAATACGCCCGCATGGCTGAACTCCCGCTGCGTGGCGTGCGCGTCATCGACCTCGGCTGGCTCACCGCTGGCGCCGCCACCTCCACACTCCTCCTCGACATGGGCGCCACCGTCATCAAGGTCGAAGGCCCCGGCGCCATCGACCCCTTCCGCAATTGGGAAGGTGCCGACGCCACCCGCGAATGGTGGAACGAAAGCCCCTGGTTCAACTTCACCAATCGCGGCAAGGCCTCGCTCTGCCTCGACCTGAAGGACCCGCGCGGCCGCGACACGCTCCTGCGCCTGCTGGAAGGTGCGGACGTCCTGGTCGAAAACTACCGCCGCGGTGTGCTGGACGGCTTCGGCCTCGGCGCCGCGTTCCTGCGCGCGCGCTTCCCCCGTCTGGTCATCGCCTCCATCTCCAGCCAAGGCGAAACCGGCCCCGAGCGCGACATGGTCTCCTTCGGCTCCACCCTCGAAGCCACCGGCGGCCTCGCCGCACTCACCGGCCCCAAACACGGCGCCCCCGTCATCACCGGCCGCGACGTGAACTACCCCGACCAGGTCGTCTGCCTCTTCGCCACCGGCGCCGTGGTCGCCGCCCTGATGGAACGCGACCGCACCGGCCAGGGCGCGCATCTCGACCTCTCGCAGCGCGAACTCACCTCCTTCCTGATGGGCGAGGAATTGATCGCCGTCGCCGAAGGCACGCCCAGCCCCCGCCACGGCTTCGGCCCGGATGGCGAGCACCTGCGCGACAACACCGCCCACTGGCCCGGCGGCAGCGCGCCCGTTCGCGACGGCGCCGCCCTGTCCGAATCCCCCGAATTCCAAAACGGCACCGCCGTCCTGCGCGCACCCGATGGCAGCGCGGCGAAGGGCATCCCCTTCCGCTTCGCCACGCGCGAACTGGCGGTGCGCGACGCCTGCCACCGCCTCGGCGCCGATAATCGCGCCGTGCTGCTTGACGCCGGTTTCCCACCCGCCGACATCACCGCATTGCAGGAAGCTGGCGTGCTGGCCGACCGCCCGCGCAAAGGCCCTCCGCGATAGAGATTGTGCGGATCGAATTCACGCTTCAGGCCGGTCAGCCTTGCGCGATCCGATCCAAGCCAGGGAGAACACCCATGCTCACACGCCGCGCCACGCTGGCCTTGCCCGCATTGCTGACATCACCCGCCTGGGCCTGGACGCCCGATCGCCCACTCCGCCTCATCATCCCCTTCACCCCCGGCGGCACCAACGACATCATCGGCCGCCTGGTCGCCGACGGCATGGCGCAGCGCATCGGCCAGCCCATCGTCATCGAAAACCGCGGTGGTGCGGGTGGCGCGATCGGCGCCGACATCGTCGCGAAGGCACCGCCCGACGGCCACACATTGCTGCTCGGCGGCAGTGGCTCCCTGGTCATCACAAGCTTCGTCCATCGCCGCCTGGCCTATGACCCCGTGCGCGATTTCGCACCCATCGGCCTGATGGGCAGCGGCGCCAATGTCATCGTGGTGAACCCCGCGCTGCCCGTGCGCACGCTCGCCGAACTGCAAGCGCACGGACGCCGCGCCAACCCGCCGCTGAACTATGCGTCCCCCGGCGTCGGCAGCACCGGCCATGCCGCGGGCGCGCTACTGACACAGGCGATGGATGTCGAAATGACGCATATCCCCTATCGCGGCACCGGTCCCGTCCTGACCGACCTGGTCGCCGGCCGCGTGCAGGTCTTCACCAATGCGCTCGCGCCGATGCAGCCGCAGGTGAATGCCGGCACGGTGCGCGCATTGGCGGTGGCTGGCCGCACGCGCCTGGCCGCGCTGCCCGACCTACCCACCACCATCGAGGCCGGTTTCCCCGCCGTGCAGGCCGCCACCTGGTTCAGCTTCTTCGCCACCGGCGGCACCCCGCCCGACCGTTTGCGCGCACTGCACGCAGCACTCAACGCCACCATGGCCGACCCTGAAGTGCGCCGCCGCATCGTCGATGGCGGCGTCGATGTAGAGACCAGCGAAACGCCCGATGCCTTCTGGCAATTCTACCTGGCCGAACGCGAACGCTGGGGCGACGTCATCCGCCGCGCCAACATCCAGGCGGATGGCTGAGATGCACCGTCGCACCCTCGCCGCGCTGCTGGCCGCACCCGCCATCGCGCACGCGCAATCACGCCCCATCCGCATCGTCGTGCCCTTCCCGCCCGGCGGCCCGACCGACATCGCGGCGCGCCTGGTGGGCGACGCCATGTCACCCCTGCTGGGCCAGCCCGTCATCACCGACAACCGCCCAGGTGCTGCCGGCAATCTGGCCGCCGAATTCGTGGCGCGCGCAGCCCCCGATGGCACGACGCTGCTGTTCAGCGGCAGCGGCTCGCACGGCATCAATCCGGCGCTCTTCGCCGGCCGCCTGTCCTTCGATGCGCTGCGCGATTTCTCGCCCGTCGTGCTGGTCAGTTCCGCGCCCAACCTGATCAGCGCACGCAACAGCGCTGGGTGGAATGCCATCGCCGACCTCATCACCGCTGCGCGCGCGGCACCCGGGCGGCTGAACGTCGCCGTCGGCAGCCTCGGCACCACGCAGCACATGGCGGTTGAGTTGCTGAAGATGCGCGCGGGCATCGACATTACCATCGTGCCCTATCGTGGCGCCGCACTCGCGCTGCAGGACCTGATCGGCGGCACGGTGGATGCGCTGTCCGACGGGCTGATGTCCTCCCTGCCGCATGCGCGCGAAGGGCGCATCCGCGCGCTTGGCGTAACCGGCCCCGAACGCGCCGCGGCCGCGCCCAACATCCCCACCATCGCCGAAACCCTGCCCGGCTTTTCGGCCGTCGCGTGGTTCGGCCTGCACGCGCCGGCCAACACGCCGCGCGAGATGATCCTGCGGCTCAACGCAGCCGCCAACCAGGCGCTGGCGCAACCCACGCTGCGCCAGCGCTACGCTGATGCCGGCAGCATCGTCCTCGGCGGTTCGCCCGAGGACGCGCTCGCGCATATCCGCGCCGAACTGACCACCTGGGCCGAGGTCGTGCGCGTGACCGGCGCGCGCGCCGAATGATGGTGCACGAACCCGCGCGCCAGGTGCCCCTGCTGGCGGAGGTGGATGTCTGCGTCGCCGGTGGCGGCGCCGCCGGCATCGGCGCAGCCCTTGCCGCCGCACGCGGTGGCGCGCGCGTATTGCTGTTGGAACGCCTGGGCTTCCTGGGCGGCACCATGACTGCCGTGACGCTCGGCGGCCTGTGCGGCATGTACCGCGAAGCCGATGGCGAGATGCACCGCTGCATCGGTGGCTTGTGGCTGGAGATGGAAGCCCGCGCGCGCCGCATGGACGCACTCGGCACGCTGCGCCGCAGCCCCGTCACGCGCGGCGTGCATGGCATTCCCTATGACCCCGAACGCCTGAAACTTCTATTCGACACCTGGCTCGCCGAAGCCGGCGTGCAGGTGCTGACCGAGGCCTGGGTCGCCGCCACCGCCATGGACAGCGCGCGCATCACCCACGCCTTCATCGAGACCAAGGCCGGCCGGCGCGCCATCGCCGCGCGCATCTTCATCGACGCGACCGGCGATGCGGACCTAGCCGTCGCCGCCGGCTGCGGCTTCCAGTTGGGCGAGGCTGGCCAAACCCAGCACGCCAGCGCCATGTTCCGCATGGCCCCGGTGGACCGCGCCGCCTTCGCCACCATCACGCGGCGCGAGCAGGATGCACGCATGCACGCCGCCGCCGAAGCCGGCGCACCACTGCCGCGCACCACGCTCGCCATCTACCCCTATCTCTCCGAGGGCGAGATGCATCTGAACGCCACGCGCGTGATGCACGCCGATGGCCGCAGCTTCGACTGGACCGACCCATGGGAACGCGCAGCCGCTGAACGCGAAGGCCGGCGCCAGGCCTTCCTCTACCAGGACGCCGCGCGCGAGCATCTGCCGGGATTCGCGCAAGCGCGCGTGACCGCGATCGGCGCGCTGCTGGGCATTCGCGAATCCCGCCTGGTCGATGGCGAAGCCACACTCACCGAAGCCGATGTGATGGAAGGCCGCATGGCCGCGGACCGCATCGCCATCACCGCTTGGCCGGTGGAGGACCATGCGCCCGGCCGCGCCACCATCTGGCGCCCGCTGCCCGATGGGCTGGCTTACGGCATCCCCTTCGGCAGCCTGGTGCCGCGCGCGACGCGCAACCTGCTCGTCGCCGGGCGCTGCCTGTCCGCCACACACACCGCACAAGCCAGCGCGCGCGTGACCATCCCGTGCCTGGCGATGGGCGAGGCTGCCGGCACCGCGGCCGCGATGGCCGGCGATGATGTGCGGGTGGATGTGGGCGCGTTGCAGTCGCGCCTGCGCGCCGCCGGTGCGATGCTCGACACATGATCACCTTGAACGACGACCAGCAGGCGATCCGCGATGGCGTTGCAGCACTCTGCACGCGCTTCGACGCCGCGTACTGGCGGGGCCTGGATGAAGCGCATCGCTTCCCGCATGAATTCCACGCGGCGGTGGCGGAGGCCGGCTTCCTCGGCATCTGCATTCCACCGGAATTCGGCGGCTCGGGCCTCGGCATCACCGAAGCCGCGATCATGATGGAAGCGATCGCCGCATCGGGTGCGGGCATGTCCGGCGCCTCGGCGATCCACATGAACATCTTCGGGCTGAATCCGGTCGTGGTGTTCGGCACCGACGCACAAAAACAGCGCTTCCTGCCGCCCCTGGTCGCGGGCGCGGAAAAAGCCTGCTTCGGCGTCACGGAACCCACCACCGGCCTCGACACCACACGCCTGAAAACACGCGCCGAACGCGATGGCGATGTCTATCGCGTCACCGGCCAAAAAGTCTGGATCAGCACGGCGCAGGTGGCCACACACATCCTGCTGCTGGCCCGCACCACACCGCTGGAGCAATGCGCCAAGCCCACCGAGGGCCTATCGCTGTTCTACACGAAGCTGGACCGCAGCCGCGCCTCCGTGCGTGAAATCGCGAAGATGGGCCGCGCCGCGGTCGACTCGAACGAGATCTTCTTCGACGCCTACGAAGTGCCAGTCGAAGACCGCATCGGCACCGAAGGCCAGGGCTTCCGCATGATCCTGCACGGCCTGAACCCCGAACGCGTGCTGATCGCCGCCGAAGCGGTCGGCATCGGCCGCGCCGCCCTCTCACGCGCCGCCGACTACGCCCGCACGCGCCAGGTTTTCGGCCGCGCCATCGGCCAGAACCAAGGCGTGCAATTCCCGCTGGCACAGGACTGGATGGCACTCGAAGCCGCCTGGCTGATGACCATGCAGGCCGCCGGCCTCTACGACAGCGGCGCCGAATGCGGACCGCAGGCGAACGCCGCCAAATACCTCGCCGCCGAAGCCGGCCTAAAAGCCTGCCAGAACGCCGTCATGACCCATGGCGGCTTCGGCTACGCCCGCGAATACGACGTCGAACGCCTGCTGCGCGAAGCCCATATCCCCTGGATCGCGCCGGTCAGCCCCAACCTCATCAGCGCCTATATCGCCGAGCGCGTGCTGGGCCTGCCCAAAAGCTACTGACGGCGTTCGGCCAAACGCGCAATCGACAGCACCGCCTGCCGCGCCACCGCCTGGTCTGGCATACCAGTGGTCTTGGTGCGGCGCTCAGCCTCAAGCAACGCCGCACCCAACGCCTCCAATTGCGGCGCACGCCACCGCCCCAGCGCGCGTTCCATCGCGGGCCTGGTGCGAAAAAACACCGGTGGCCGCAACGCCCCCAACGCATCACCGGGCGACATCCCGTCCGCCACCGACATCGCCGCATCCTGCAAACGCTGCATGTGCCGCAGCGCGCCGCGCACCACCTGCACCGGCGCCGCACCATCTGCAAAGGCATCCGCCAGCGCCCGATCCGCACCAGCCACATCACCGGCAAATGCGGCAGTCAGCGCTTCCTCCAGGTTCAGCGCATTGCCCTCGGCCACACAGGCCAGCACATCCTCCGCGCTCGCCCGCCCGCCCGCGCCGACGAACAGCGCCAGCTTCTCCAACTCGCGCCGCATACGCTGGCGGTCCTCGCCCTGGTGCTGCGCAAGCCACTCCACCGCCGCCGGTTCCGCCGCGATCCCCAACTCCTCCAGGATGCGCTTGATGCTCGCCACCAGCTCCGCCCCACGCTCCCGCCAGCATTGGATAACGGCCGCCTGCGGCGCCGCTTCCAGCGCCACGCGCAGCTTGGACCGCGCCTGCAATTCGCCGCCTTCCATGATGACCAGGCCAGGGCCTGGCCCATCACACGCGGCCTT
>JAAFHD010000107.1:1228-9975 GCA_013298245.1 Alphaproteobacteria bacterium | reverse complement strand
CGCGTCCGTCGGCGGCTTCACCTTGATGATGTGCGCACCCAGAAGTGCTGCCATGTGTGCGGCATAGGCGCAGATGTCGAGTGCGGTTTCGCCCACCTTGTCCAGCATCGGGCCGCGCGGATAGGACCACACCACCACGGCCAGGCCCGCATCCTTGGCTTCGGCGGCCAGCTCGCGCAGCTCTTCCATCAGCTCGAACTGGTATTCGCTGCCCGGATAGATGGTGAAGCCGATCGCCGAGCAACCCAGCCGCAGCGCATCGCCCACGGTGCCGGTCACCGCCTGGTCCTTGGTGGTGGACAGGCTGTTGGAGGAATTGACCTTCAGGATGGTCGGGATGCAGCCGGCGAAGGAACCAGCCCCCGCTTCGATCATGCCCAGCGGTGCTGCATAGGCGTTCAGCCCCGCCTCGATCGCCAGCTCGAAATGATAATGCGGGTCATAGGCCGCTGGGTTGGGCGCAAAGCTGCGCGCCGGGCCATGCTCGAAGCCCTGATCGACCGGCAGGATCACCATGCGCCCGGTGCCGCCGAGCTTGCCCTGCATCAGGATGCGGGCGAGATTCGCGCGCGTGCCGGGGTTGTCGCTCTCATACCAGGAGAGGATTTCTTTGACTTTGCGCGTGAGCTTCATGGCCTGGCCCCTGTGAATGGTGCGCGGCGTGTAGCGCAGGCCAGGGCAGGCCGGAAGCCCAGGGTTACCCTTTCGCAATAACGACCCAATGGGTGGTCACGTGCACGGCCGGTTCGTCCGCGTCCTCAGGCCCGATCAGCACCTCGCCATAGATCATGCGCTTGCCGGCCTTGATGATGCGCGCGGTCGCGACCAGCGGGCCGGGGCCGGCGGGGCGGATGAAATTGACGTTCATCGACGACGTCACGGCGTTGTCCTGCCCGCCCGTGCGCGTCAGCAGCGCCATCCACATGGCCACATCCGCCAGCCCCATGATGGCGGGGCCTGACACGGTATTGCCTGGCCGCAGCAGTTCAGCCGATGCCGGCAGGCGCAGCCGCGCCACACCATCGGCCGCGTCCAGCACGGAGACATTCCAGGCGGCCGCCAGCGGCACGCCGCGATGCATGATGGCGGTCAGCGCGGCTGGGTCGGTCACGTGCGCAGCCCGCCCACCACGCGGCCCACGCACGGATTGTGGCCCATCCAGTAGCAAAGCTCGGCGGGGCGGCCCACGCGATACAGCGCGAAATCCGCGCGCATGCCGGGTGCCAGCACGCCGCGGTCTGGCATGCCGAGTGCCGCGGCCGCATGGCGCGTCACACCCAGCAGCGCTTCGGCCACCGTCATGCGGAACAGCGTGCAGCCCAGGTTCAGCATCAGCAGCAACGAGCGTGCCGGCGAAGAGCCTGGGTTCATGTCGGTGGACAGCGCCATGCGCACGCCATGCCGGCGCATCGCGGGCACGTCGGGGTGCGCGGTTTCGCGCAGCGTGAAGGCAGCGCCCGGCAGCAGCACGGCCACGGTGCCGGCGCGGCCCATGGCGGCCAGGCCGCCTTCATTGGCGCGCTCCAGATGATCGGCCGACAGCGCGCGCCAGGCGGCGGCCAGCGCGGCGCCGCCCTGATCCGTCAGTTGGTCGGCGTGCAGTTTCACGGGCAGCCCGGCCTCGCGCGCGGCGGCGAAAACCCAGCCGGTTTCCTCATTGGTGAAGGCGATGGAATCGGCGAAGGCGTCCACTGCATCGGCCAGGTTTTCGCGCGCGGCCAAGGGCAGGATGTGCTCCGCCACATGGCGCGCGTATTCGGCGCGACGGCCGGCGAATTCGGGCGGTGTCGCGTGCGCTGCCAGCAGCGTGGTGGTGATGTTCACCGCCCGCGCGGCGCCCAATGCGCGTGCTGCGCGCAGCTGCTTCAGTTCGTTGGCGGCATCCAACCCGTAGCCGGATTTGACTTCAACGGTGGTGACACCCTCGGCCAACAGCCCATCGAGGCGCGGCAGGCTTTGCGCCAGCAGCGCCGCGTCATCGGCTGTGCGCGTCGCGCGCACGGAGGAGAGGATGCCGCCACCCGCGCGCGCAATCTCCTCATAGCTGGCACCCGCCAGGCGTTGTTCGTATTCCGCCGCGCGATCGCCGCCGAAGACCAGATGCGTGTGGCAATCGATCAACCCGGGCAGCAGCCAGGCACCTTCGCAATCCACGCTCTCACCGGCCGGCGCATCGGCCGCGCGGCCCACCCAGGTGATGCGCCCATCGGCCACGGCGACGGCGCCATCCTCGATGATGCCAAGCGCATCATCGGCCATCGTGGCCAAATGCGCGCCGCGCCAGATTCGCATCAATATTCGCCCGCCAGCCCGGCGAAGCGCCCGGCGCGCACAAGCCCGGAAACAGCGGCGATATCGGGCGCCATCAGCCGATCACTGTCCCAGGCGCGCGCCACACCACGCACCAGCGCATGCGCCGCTTCCAGCGGTTGCGAACTGCGCAGCGGCCGATGGAATTCGATGGCCTGCGCGGCGGCCAGCAATTCCACCGCCAGGATATCGGCCAGGTTGCGATACATCGGCCGCAAGCGCAGCGCGGCACCGGTCGCCATGGAGACATGGTCTTCCTGGTTGGCGCTGGTCGGCAGGCTGTCGGTGACGCGCGGATTGGCCAGATGCCGGTTCTCCGCGGTCAGCGCAGCGGCGGTGACCTGGGCGATCATGAAGCCTGAATTCACGCCCCCATCGCGCACCAGAAAAGCGGGCAGGCCGGACAATGCGGGGTCGATCAGCAGTGCGATTCGGCGCTCGGCGATCGCACCCGTTTCCGCCATCGCGAGTGCCATATGGTCGGCCGCGAAGCCCACGGGTTCGGCGTGGAAATTCCCGCCTGACAAAACCTCTCCGCCGATGATCAGCGGGTTGTCGGTGACCGCATTGGCCTCGCGTTCCAGCACCGCGGCGCTGTGGTCCATGGCGTCCAGCGCGGCACCCAGCACCTGCGGCGTGCAGCGGATCGAATAGGGGTCCTGCACGCGCGGGTCGTCGATGCGATGGCTTTCGCGGATGGCGCTGCCCGACATCAGGCCCGCCAATGCGGCCGCCACGCGGATCTGCCCGGGCTGGCGGCGCAGCGCGTGGATGCGCGCATCGAAGGGCGTGTCGGAACCACGCAGCCCTTCGGTGGAGAGTGCGGCCGAGACCAGGGCGGTTGCGAACAACCGCCGCGCGCGGAACAGCGCATCCAGTGCGATGGCAGTGCTGACCTGCGTGCCGTTCAGCAGTGCGAGGCCTTCCTTGGGGCCAAGCGAGAGCGGCTTCAGGCCAAGCTGCGCCAGCGCATCGCCGCCTGCCACTTCCACGCCGCGAAACAGCGCGCGCCCTTCGCCCACCAGCACCAGCGACATATGGGCCAGTGGTGCGAGGTCTCCCGATGCGCCGACCGACCCGCGCGAGGGGATGATCGGCAGCACATCCTGCGCCAGCATTTCCGTCAGGTAGTCGATGATGATCGGCCGCACACCGGATGCACCCTGCGCCAACGCCAGTGCCTTGAGCGCCATCACCAGGCGCACCACACGAGGGGCGAGGCGCTTGCCCACGCCGGCGGCATGGCTGCGCAGCAAATTCAGTTGCAGTGCTGCGAGTTCCGCATCCGCGATGCGCGTCTGGGCCAGTTTTCCAAAGCCGGTGTTCACGCCGTACAACGCCGCACCGGTGGCCAGTGCTGCGGCCAATGCATCATGGCTGGACTGCACGGCCGCCCGCCAATCGCCCGTCAGGCGCAGCGGCGCGCCGGCGCTGATCGCGGCCAGTTCGCGCAGGCCTGCATCACCGGGCGTCATAGCGCGATCCCCGGCAGGTCCAGGCCATGCTCTCGTGCGGAGCTGCGCGCGATTTCGTAGCCCGCATCGGCGTGGCGCATCACGCCGGTGGCGGGGTCGTTCCACAAGACGCGCTTGAGGCGCCGCGCGGCGTCTGCGGTGCCATCGGCGACGATCACCATGCCCGAATGCTGCGAATAGCCCATGCCGACGCCGCCGCCGTGATGCAGCGACACCCAGGTGGCGCCACTGGCGGTGTTGAGCAGCGCGTTCAGCAGGGGCCAGTCGGAGACGGCATCGGAGCCATCCATCATCGCTTCCGTCTCGCGGTTCGGGGACGCCACGGACCCACTATCCAGATGGTCGCGCCCGATGACGACAGGCCCGATTTCGCCGCGCGCGACCATTTCGTTGAAGGCCAGGCCCAACCGATGCCGATCGCCCAGGCCCACCCAGCAGATGCGCGCGGGCAGGCCCTGAAACGCGATGCGCTCGCGCGCCATGTCGAGCCAGCGATGCAGATGCGCGTCATGCGGCATCAACTCGCGCACGCGATCATCGGTCTTGCGGATGTCGTCGGGGTCGCCGGACAGCGCGGCCCAGCGGAACGGCCCCACGCCACGGCAGAACAACGGGCGGATATAGGCGGGGACGAAGCCTGGGAAATCGAAGGCGTTCAGCAGGCCTTCGTCCTTCGCCATCTGGCGGATGTTGTTGCCGTAGTCGAGCACGGCCGAACCCATGCGCTGAAAATCCAGCATGGCCTGCACATGCGCCACCATGCTGCGCTTGGCCGCGGCCGCCACCGCGCGCGGGTCGGAAACGCGCTTGGTCTCCCACTCATCCAGCGTCCATCCGGCGGGCAGATAGCCATTGACCGGATCATGCGCGGAGGTCTGGTCGGTCACGATATCCGGCACCACGCCGCGGCGCACCAGTTCGGGAAAAATCTCCGCCGCATTGCCGAGCAGGCCGACGCTGATCGGGCGCGTCGCGTTGCGCACCATGTTCAGTGCGGTGTCCAGATCATCGGCGCGGTAATCCAGGTAGCGCGTTTCCAGCCGCTTCTCGATGCGGCTCGGCTGGCATTCCACCGCCAGCACGGAAGCGCCCGCGAACACACCCGCCAAGGGCTGCGCGCCACCCATCCCGCCAAGGCCGCCGGTGAGGATCCACTTGCCGGTCAGACTCCCGCCGAAATGCTGGCGCCCCGCTTCAACAAACGTCTCATAGGTGCCCTGCACGATGCCCTGCGTGCCGATGTAGATCCACGACCCCGCGGTCATCTGGCCATACATCATCAGCCCCAGCCGATCGAGCTTGTCGAAGTGCTCCCAGCTGGCCCAGTTCGGCACCAGGTTGGAATTGGCGATCAGCACGCGGGGCGCATCCGCGTGGGTTTCAAACACGCCCACAGGTTTGCCCGATTGCACCAGCAGCGTCTGGTTTTCTTCCAGGCGCTTCAGCGTCGCGACAATGCGCTCATAGCTGTCCCAGTCGCGCGCCGCGCGGCCGATGCCGCCATAGACGACCAGTTCGCCGGGCTTTTCCGCCACCTCGTCATCGAGGTTGTTCATCAGCATGCGCAGCGGCGCCTCGGTGCTCCAGTGCTTGGCTGAAAGCTGCAGGCCGCGCGGGCTGCGGATGGCGGGGGCGTTGCGGAAGCGGTTGTCCATGGCGGATCATAGCGCGGCTTGCGGCCCGCGCCACAGGGCGCGACACTTCGGGCCATGACAAGTTTCCACGCACGCCAGGCCATGCTGCCCGATGGCTGGCGCGATGATGTGCTGATCGAGACCGCGAACGGTTTCATCACCCGCGTCACCCCCGCCGCGCCGCCCGCCGATGCGACCCGCCTGGACCTGCTGCTGCCCGGCATGCCCAACCTGCACAGCCACGCCTTCCAGCGCGCCATGGCCGGCCGCGCCGAACGCCGCAGCATCGCGCGCGACACCTTCTGGACCTGGCGCGAGGCGATGTACGCCGTGGTCGCGCGCATGACGCCGGCATCGCAACAGGCCGTCGCCGCCATGCTGCACGCCGAATGCCTGGAACGCGGCTACACGCATATCTGCGAATTCCACTACCTGCATCATCGCCCCGATGGCACGCGCTACGCGCCGCATGAGGCGATGGCGGAAAGCCACATCGCGGCGGCGGAACAATCGGGCATAGGGCTGACATTGCTGCCGAGCCTTTATCGGCACGGCGGTATTTTCGGCGCCGATCCGGTGCCCGGCCAGCGCCCATTCCTGCACGACGCGGAAGACTACCTGGCATTGATGCAGCGGCTTTCGGCGCGCACCGGGCCGCTGGTGGCACTGGCCTATTCGCCGCATTCGCTGCGCGCGGTCACGCCCGCCATGCTGCGCGCGATCGCCGACGCCACGACCGGCCCCATCCACATGCACCTGGCCGAACAGCGGCGCGAGGTGGAGGAATGCGCAGCCGCCACCGGCCTGACGCCCGGCGCGTGGATGCTGGAACACGGTTTTGCGGATGCGCGCTGGTGCTTCATCCACTCGACACATCTGACGGATGCGGAAGTCGCGGGCCTGGCCGCCAGCGGCGCCGTCGCGGGCCTGTGTCCGCATACCGAGGCGTCGTTGGGCGATGGCGTGTTCCGCCTGCCCGATTGGCTCGCCGCCGGCGGCGCGCTTGGCGTGGGCAGCGACAGCCAGGTCTGCGTCGATCCCGCGCAGGAATTGCGCCAGCTGGAAACCAGCCAGCGCCTCAAGCTGGAGGCGCGCAGCATCGGCGCCGAAGAAGCCACACCGCATCCGGGCGCGCGGCTGTATCGCGCAGCCTTGGCGGGCGGCGCACGCGCGGCCGGCGCACCGATCGGCGCCATCGCACCCGGCGCGCGCTGCGACATGATTGAACTGGATCGCAACCACCCCGACCTGCTCGGCCTGAAGCGCGACGCGGTGCTGGATGCCTGGATCTTCGGCCCCGGGCGCGGGCACATCCGCAGCAGCATCGTGGGCGGGCGCATGGTCGTGCGCGACGGTGAACACATCCACGCGCGCGCCATCCGCGATGGCTTCGCGCGCGCCATGAAGGAGATCTGGCCATGAGCGCATTGCAGGGCCAGGTGGCCTGGATCACCGGCGCGAGCCGCGGCATCGGGCGTGCTATCGCGCTGGCCTTCGCGCGTGAGGGTGCTGACATCGCCTTCAACCATCTGGACGATGACGCGCGCGCCGAAGAGGTCGCCGCTGAAATCCGCGCGATGGGCCGCCAGGCCTTCCACACCAGCGCCGATATGGGCGACACCGCCGCCATCCGAAGCTTCACGGCCGCCGCCGAGGCTGCGACGCGCATGCCTGATGTGCTGGTCAACAATGCCGGGCTGAACATCCGCGGCGCCTTTGAAACACTGACCGAAGCCGACTTCGACCGCGTGATGGATGTGCACATCAAGGGCATGTTCTTCATGGCGCAGGCCGTCTATCCGGCGATGTGCGCGCGTGGTTCTGGGCGCATCATCAACATGGCATCGCAGCTGGGCTTCAAGGGATCGCCACTGCTGACACCCTATTGCGCGGCGAAGGCGGCGATCATCGGTTTCACCCGCGCGCTGTCCTATGAAGCGGCACCACGCGGCGTGCTGATCAACGCCATTGGCCCCGGGCCGATCGAGACCGATCTGACCGCCGCACGCGGCCCCGAATGGCGCCGCGCGATCGAGGCCAGCCTGCCCATCGGGCGCCTGGGTCATGTCGATCATATCGCCGCAACCGCGCTGCTGCTGGCGGGGCCTGGTGGCGGCTTCTACGTGGGCGCCTGCCTGTCGCCCAATGGCGGGGATGTGATGCATTGATCGAGACGGATTTCACCGGCGCGGTGGCGCGCATCACCATCGCGAACGACCGCAAGCTGAACAGTCTCGGCACGACACTGCTGGAGGCGCTGCTGCGCGCCGTGCAAGCCGTGCCGCGCGACGCGCGCGTGGTGGTGCTGACCGGCGAGGGCACGCGCGCCTTCATCGGCGGCGCCGACATCACCGAAATGGCGCGCATCGCAACCCCGGATGACGCGCGCGCCTTCATCACCCGCATTCACCATGTCTGCCGCGCGATCCGCGATTGCCCGCAGCCGGTCATCGCGCGCGTCAATGGCTGGTGCCTGGGCGCGGGCCTGGAAATTGCCGCCGCCTGCGACATGCGCATCGCATCCCCCAACGCGCATTTCGGCATGCCCGAGACGCGCGTTGGCATGCCATCGGTTGTCGAAGCCGCGCTGCTGCCAGGCCTGATCGGCTGGGGCCGCGCGCGGCGCCTGATGTATCTGGGCGACACCATTGGCGCCGCCGAGGCCGAACGCTGGGGCCTGGTGGAACGCATCGCCGAAGACCTCGACGCCGCGGTCACCGAATGGTGCGACATGCTGCTCGCCTGCGGCCCGGAATCGCTGCGCCGGCAAAAGGCGCTGATGCGCGTCTGGGAGGACAGCACGATGACGGCGGCGATCAACGCCGGCATCGACGCCTATGCCGCGACCTGGGAGAGCGAGGAGCCGCGGCGCATGACCGCGGCCTTCACCCAGCGGCAGAGGTGAATTTTTTTCGGAGCGGAATCGCGAGCAACGCGAGTGCCGCAAGGCCGCTGAGTGCGAGGATGATCTCGGGTGTCAGGATGCCCGCGAGGGTCGGCGTGCCGCCGGCATCCAGCACGCGCCCGATCCCTGCACCCGACAGGCTGAACACCGCCGTGCCGGGGATGATTCCAAGCAGCGTGGTCAGGACGAAAACCGGCAACCGCACGCCCGCGAAGGCCGGCACCAGGTTGACCAGGAAGAAGGGAAACAGCGGCACCAGCCGCAGCACCAGCAGGTATGACCAGGCATTGCGCTGGATGCCGAGTGCCAGGCCCTGCGCGCGTGGCCCAAGCCGCGCCAGCGCATCCGCGCCGAAGATCACGCGCGCAAACAGGAAGACCAGCGTGGCCCCCGCGGTGGCCGCCAGCACGGTCAGCGTGGTGC
>JAAFHD010000107.1:512-1198 GCA_013298245.1 Alphaproteobacteria bacterium | reverse complement strand
ACCGCGCCCGGCACCGAAAACGCGACGGCCGCCGCGTAGATCGCGACATAGGCCGCACCGACCAACAAGGGGTTCTGCGTGACCCAGCCGGTGAGCGTGGTGCGGTGGCGCGCCAATGTGTCGAGCGAGAGCAGATCGCCAAGCCCGGTGAAGCGAAGTGCGAGCACCAGCGCGATGGCGAGCAGTGCGATGATCCAGCGCTTGTTCATGGCAGGAGCCTTTGCGTCAGGCCGACGATGAAGCGCATTCGTGCGCTGAACAGGGATGGTGTGTACCACGACCCGGCCGCGCGTTTTCCGGCCTCGGACAGGGTGGGATAGGGCAGCACGAGGCCAGCCAGCGCGCCCACCTTCATGCGCTGCTGCACGGCCAGTGCGTAGAGGCCGATCATCTCGCCGGCGCGCGGGCCGATGATGGTGGCACCCAGCAGCCGGCCCTTGGTGTCCAGCACAAGTTTGACCAGGCCCGCTTCGATGCCCTCGGCCTCCGCGCGGTCATTGTCGGGCAGTTGGTGGATCAGCACGCGGCAGCCAGGTGCGTCGGCTTCGGTGGCGCCGGTGTGCGCGAGTTCGGGGTCGGTGTAGGTCACCCAGGGCAGGGCGCGGTAATCCACTTTCGCGGGCAGACCGAACAGCGCGCGGCGGATGACGATGCCGGCGTGATACCCCGCGATATGCGTGAACTGC
>JAAFHD010000107.1:0-502 GCA_013298245.1 Alphaproteobacteria bacterium | reverse complement strand
ACTGCGGCCCGCCCGCGCAATCGCCGATGGCGAAGACGCGGGCATTGGAACTGCGCAGACCTTCATCGACAGTGATGCCGCGCGGGGTATGCGCGATCCCCGCGGCGTCCAGGCCAAGGTCCTCGACATTGGGGCGCCGGCCGGCGGCCACCAGGATATGCGAGGGTTCCACCACGCCATCGGCTAGCGTGATGCGGCCGGGATCGACGCGTTGGATGTCTGCACCTTCGATAATGCGGACGCCCTCCGCCAGCAGTGCGGCGCGCAGCACGGCGATGGCTTCCGGTTCGTCCTTTGGCGCGATTTTCGAGCGTTCCAGCAGCGTGACCTGCGCGCCCAGGCGCTGGAACGCTTGTGCCATTTCACAGCCGATCGGGCCGCCGCCGATCACCGCCAGATGCGTGGGCAATTCGCGCAGGTTGAAGATGGTTTCGTTGGTCAGGAAGGGCGTGTCGGACAGGCCCGGCACCGGCGGCACGGCGGCGCGGGAACCGGTCGCGAG
>JAAFHD010000106.1 GCA_013298245.1 Alphaproteobacteria bacterium | reverse complement strand
GGGTCTTGATCGGGCGTCGTGCGCTGGCGGGGCTGGTGTTGGCGGCACCGGCGGTCGCGCAGTCCAGGGCCACGGTTTACTTGACGATTGATACCGGCTGGTCGCGTGAGGCGGAGCAGCTGGCGGAGGCGATGCGCCGGCGTGGTGTGCGCTCCACACTGTTCATCGCCAATGAACCGACGCATCGCGGGGACCGGCAGTTGGAGGCGTCCTGGGCGCCGTTCTGGCGGGCGCGGGCGGCCGAGGGGCATGTGTTTGCCACGCATACCTGGCGGCATTGGTATTTTACTGGCGACGTGGGGCCAGGGCGGACGCGGTATGTGTCGCGGCGCAATGAGGGTGGCGAGACGCTGGACCAGGCCGGGCTGTGTGCCGAGCTGGCGCGGCCCATTGAGGCGTTGCGGGCGATGGTGCCGAATGCCCAGGTGCTGCCGTTGTGGCGGGCGCCGGGGGGGATTGTGACGCCGGGGGCCAGGCAGATGGCGGCGGCCTGTGGGCTGCGGCATCAGGGTTGGACGGCGAATGGTTTTCTGGGGGATGAGCTGCCGTCAGCGGCGCATCCGAATGCTGCGTTGTTGCGGCGGAACCTGGCGAATATTCGCGATGGCGAGGTGCTGGTGATGCATTGGGGCGTGCGCAGCCGGCAGGAGCCGTTTGCCGGGAATTTTGATGCGCTGCTGGATGGGTTGATCGCGCGCGGCTTTGCTTTTGCGCCGTTGCCGCCAGGTGGCATTGGATGATGGATTGGGCGGTCGATCTTTATGCGATGGTGACCGCCTTTCTGTTCGAGACTGCGGTGCAGCCGGTGTTCTATTGGGCCGGGCTGATGCAATGGGCGGATGACGCCTTTGATTGGCTGGACTTTTTTGTGTTCGGCGTGGTGCAGGTGGTGGTGGTCTATCTGGTGTGCCGGCCGTTGGAGGTGTGGCGGCCGGTGGAACCGGCGCAGCCAGGGCGGCTGGTGCGGACGGATGTGATCTACACACTGCTGGTGCGGCTTGGGCTGTTGCCGATGATCGGCTTCGTGCTGTTCGTCACGATGCAGACGCGGATTGAGGGGTGGATCGCGGATTCAGGCTGGGTGCCGCCGACGCTGGAGACGGTGTTTCCGGTGTTGCGTGAGATGCCGCTGGTGGCGCTGGCGATCTACATCGTGATTCTGGACTTTGGCGAGTATTGGCGGCACCGGTTCCAGCACCGGTTCCAGTGGTGGTGGGCGCTGCATTCGATCCATCACGCGCAGACGGCGATGACGTTTTGGACCGATGACCGCAACCATGTGCTGGATGATGTGATTGCGGCGGCCTGGGTTTCCGGGATTGCGGTGTTGATTGGCGTGCCGCCGGGGCAGTTTCCCATTATTTTGATGGTGTTGCGCTTGGCGGAGAGCCTGAGCCACGCGAATGCGCGGGTGGATTTTGGGCCGGTGGGGGAGAGGCTGGTGGTCTCGCCCAGGTTCCACCGGCTGCACCATGGGGTGCTGAGCGTGGGGCAGGAGGGGAAGAACTACGCCGTGTTGTTGCCGGTGTGGGATTGGGTTTTTGGGACGGCGGATTTTAACCGGCGGGCCTATCCGCGGACGGGGGATCCGTCGGCGCCGGCGGCCTATGTGGGCGGTGGGTGGTTGCGCCAGCAGGCGGTGGGGTTGGTGGAGGTGTGGCGGGCGCTCAGGGGGCGTGGGCGCGCGTAGTTGGAGCAGCTTGCGACAAATTCGCGGGCTGGGTGGGAATTCCTTACTGCCTTACTATCTTTCCGGGTGTGCGCTGCGATGGTGGCGTGCGGATGGCTGCGGCCGAGGGGCCGGAAATGCCTTACTGCCTTACCATATTACTATCTTTCCTGGCCATGCGCGCCGCCTGGTGGGGCTGGCTTCGGGGGAGATGCGGTTGTCAAACAGCTTGACGTGTATAGGATATAAAGCCTTTATTGTCAAGCTGTTTGGCGCCAAAGTCAGGCCACTTCGACGTAGCGCAGGTATGGCCGCACGGCGTCCCAGCCTTGGGGGAAGCGGGCGTGGGCGTCTTCGTCGGACAGGCTGGGGATGATGATGGCGCGCTCGCCTGGTTGCCAGTTGACCGGGGTTGCCACCTTGGCGCGGTCGGTCAGTTGCAGGCTGTCGAGAACCCGCAGAACTTCCTGGAAATTGCGGCCGGTGCTGGGTGGGTAGGTCAGGGACAGGCGCAGTTTTTTCGCGGGGTCGATGATGAAGAGGGCGCGGACGGTCAGCGCCGGGTCGGCCTCCGGGTGGATCATGCCGTAGCGGTTGGCGATGGCGCGGTCGGGGTCGGCGATCATGGGAAATTGTACGCGATGGCCCTGTGTATCAGCGATGTCGGCGGCCCAGTCGGCGTGGCGGTTCAAGCTGTCCACCGACAGGCCGATCAGCTTGGCGTGCCGCTGGGCGAATTGGGCGGACAGGCGGGCGGCTTCACCGAATTCGGTGGTGCAGACCGGGGTGAAATCCTTGGGATGGCTGAAGAAAACCGCCCATTGGCCGCCCAGCCATTCGTGGAAGCGGATGCGGCCTTGGGTGGTGTCGGCGGTGAAATCGGGGGCGGTCTGGCCAAGCTGGAGGGTCATAAGGGTTTCTCCCATGCGCGGCGGGCATTGCCGGTATCCACAGGATGGCATCGCTAAATCACTTCCACAAGATGGGGAATGGCGCTATCTACAGTGGCATGAACAGACGCAGCCTGCTGGCCAGCTTCCTTGCCACCCCCGCCTTGGCGCAGCCCGACAGGCCTGTGCGGCTGATTGTGCCGGTGGCACCAGGTGGGTCCCAGGATATCGTGGCCCGGCTGTTCGCGCGGCATATGGCGCCGGCCTTGGGCCAGCCTGTGGTGGTGGAAAACCTGCCCGGGGCGGGGTCCAACATCGGCTATGAGGCGGTGGTGCGGGCGCGGCCGGATGGGCTGACCATTGGCGCTGGGTCGGACAGTCTTTCAATCAATCGGGCGCTGTTTCCGCGGCTGGGGTTTGACACGGTGGCGGATATCACGCCGATTGCGCAGGCCAGTGTTGTTCCACAGATATTCGTGGTGGATTATCGCAGCCCGGTGCGGACGCTGGCGGACTTTGTGGCACTGGCGAAGCGCGAGGCGGTGGCGGTGGGCACGCCGGGCAATGGCAGCCTGTCGCATCTGTTGCAGCAGGTGTTGCAGGATGCGGGCGAGGTGAGCTGGACGCATGCGCCGTATCGCGGTGGCGCGCTGGCGTTGAATGATTTGATGGGCGGGTCCTTGCAGGGCGTCATGATCAATATCGGCGCGGTGACGGAGCATGTGCGGGCCGGGCGGTTGCGCGGGATCACGGTGTCATCCGCCACGCGCGCGGCGGCGTTGCCGGATGTGCCCACCTTTGCCGAGGCCGGGCTGCGTGGGGCGGATGCGGTGGGTTGGCACGGGATATTTGGGCCGAAGGGCATGGCGGCGGAGACGGTGGCGCGGCTGCATGCGGCGGTGGTGACGGCGTTGCGCGTGCCGGAAGTGGCGCAGCGGCTGGGCGCGCTGGGCATTGAGCCGACGGAGGATGCGCCAGAGGCGCTGGGCGCGCGGTTGGTGGCGGATGCTGATCGGTGGGCGGCGTTGATTCGCCGGGCGAATCTCAGGCCGGAGTGATCCAGGCGGCTTCGGTGGCCACCGCGTGCAGCAGGATGTCGCGCGGGCCTGCGGGCACGCGCGGGATTTGCTGCGCGGCATAGGCCAGGCCCACGGCGCGGGCGCCGGGCAGGGTGGCCAGCGTGCGGTCGTAGTAGCCGCCGCCATAGCCCAGGCGGTGGCCTAGCGCGTCGAAGGCCAGCAGTGGAACCAGCAGCCATTCGGGCGTGGCCTCGGCGCCGTTCGCGGGGTGTTGGGTGCCGAAGCGGCCGGGCGCCATGGGAACGCCGGGGTGCCAGGCGCGGAAAGTCAGGGCCTGGCCGCGTGGCGGGGTGACGGGCAGCAGCAGCTGGTGGCCGGCGGCGTGCAGGCTTGTCATGGTGGAGAGGGTTTCGATTTCGGACCCTATCGGCCAGAAGGCGGCGATGCGGGTAGGGGCCTTGGGTGCCTGGGCCAGAACGACCCGCGCCAGTGCCGCGCCGGCATCGGGTGCGACAATCGCATCGCGCAACACCATCATGCGCGCCCGCAGCGCGGCCTTTTCGGCAAGCAGCGCATCACCCATCACAACTGGCGCTCCCCAACACAGCTGGCACCGCCATACGAGGATCCGGCCGCACGGCGGCCGGCGCCGCCCATAAGCCATACCCACCAGCGATGCCCGAACTGCGGCGTAAGCCAAGCCGGCGGATGCCGGCGCACGGCGCTTGAGTGCGCAAAAAATACTGCGAAGCCAACACTATCGCTGGCGTTGCATGCTCCCAAGGCCTGTTAAAACAGGTGGGCACCAGATACCCGAACCACGGTTCGGACAGAGCCAGTTCCCGGGAGTTGCTTATTGGCCCTGGGCATGTCGGTGCCTGGCGGGAAGGCCAGCCTCGCCTACGTATGCTACGACCGCTCAAGGCTGCCGGCAATGCCTTCGATGCGTTCGGCGATGCGGGCCAGGCGTTCGGCCAGGCGCGGGTCGGTGGTGGGGGCGGGCGCGTCGGGCACGTGGCCGCCGGTGGCGCGGGCCATGTCGACGCGCATGTCGCCCAGTTCGTCGGCCAGCAGCAGGGCGACGTGCAGCAGCATGCGGCTTTCGGAAAATTGGCCGCCCATCTGGCGGATGGACTGCACCTTGCTGTCGATGATGGCGATGAGTTCGCGCACATGCGCTTCCTCGCCGTCGCGGCAGCCGATGGTGTGGCTGTAGCCATTCACGCGGACGGTGACTTGTCCCATCGTCAGTTTCTCCCGGCGGGGTCTGCGGGTTCTTCGGCAACCGCCGCGCGCAGTTGTGACAGCGCGGCATCGAAGCGGGCCGACAGTGCGGCGACTTCCGTGCGCGAGACCATGCCCGCTTCGCGCTGGGTGGATTGTGCGTCGATCGCGGCCAGGCGTTTTTCGATGGCGCTGGCGAGTTTTTCCACCGCCAGTTCCAGCCGTTGCGCCGCCTGCAATGCGGGGTCGGTCGTCAGTTCCAAGCCGGGCGCCCTTGTGGTGTGGTGTGGCGTTGTGTCCAAGGGGTCGCATGCTGCGCCACACCACGCAAGGGCCGGTTTTCGTGGTGCACGCGGCGCGTGATGTGCGGGCGGTGCTGGGGTTGGGCGTGCCGGTGACGTTGTTGTCGGCGCCAGGCGCGGCGGGGTTTCTGGGGGCGGATGGGTTTCTGGCGGTGCTGCGCGCGGGCGGCTGGGATGGTGGTGCGGCGCTGCTGGATTGCGGCGCGGGGGCCGGCTGGGCCTGGGCTGCGTTGGCGGGTGGCGTGCCCGGTGTGGTGCTGGAGGAATGTGCGGCGCGGGCGGATGTCGCGGCGCGGTTTGCGGGGCGTGTGTGGGGTGCCAGGCCCCCCGCGCGCGACCTGGCGGAATGGGATGCGCGGCGCGGCGATGGGTGGCTGCGGGCGTGGCTTACGCGAGGCTGAAGCCTTCGTTCTGCCAACCGGTGATGCCGCCCAGCATCAGCTTCACCGGGCGGCGCAGGCGCGCCAGGTTCAGCGCCGCGCGGTCCGCGCCATTGCAATGCGGGCCGGCGCAATAGACGACGAACAGGGTTTCGGCGGGCCAGGCGGCCATACGCTCGGGCGTGATCAGGCGGTGCGACAGGTTGACCGCGCCTGGCACATGGCCACGGGCGAAGGCATCGGGGCCGCGCACATCCAGCAGCACGAAGCCGGGCGCGCCGGATTGCATGGCGGCGTGGACATCGGCGCAGTCGGTCTCGAAGCACAGCAGTGCCGCGTGATGCGCGGCGGAGGCCTCGGGTGAGGCGGCGGGGGTGGCGATGACGGCGTTCATGGTGGTCTCCTTTCGCCGGCTTTTCTTGCAGTGCGCTGGGGCGCGCGGTAGTTGGCCAGAATGCCAATGACCGGACGAATCACGCCAAGCGGCCCGCGCGTCGCCATCCTGGCCTATGACGGGCTGTGCGCCTTTGAATTCGGCATCGCGCAGGAGGTGTTCGCCCTGCCGCGCCCGGAGATGGGTGCGCGCTGGTATCGCTGCGCGATCCACGCGGCGGAACCTGGCCCGATCCGCATGGCCGGCATCGCGATGCAGCTGCCACGTGCGCCAGCGCTGTCTGGCGCTGACCTGATCGTGGTGCCTGGCTGGCGCGGCATTGATGCGCCGGTGCCGGCCGCGCTGTGCCGTGCGCTGCGCCGTGCGCATGGGCGTGGTGCGCGCATCATGTCGCTGTGTTCAGGCATCGTGGTGCTGGCCGAGGCGAGGCTGCTGGAAGGCCGCGCGGCCACGACGCATTGGCGGTATATTGATGCAGTGGCGCGCCGCTTTCCGTCGCTGACACTGCTGCCGGACAGGCTCTATGTGGACGCGGGCGATGTGCTGACGGCGGCCGGCAGTGCGGCCGGCATCGACCTGTGCCTGCACATCGTGCGGCGTGATTTCGGCGCGGCGGCCGCCAATAGTGTGGCGCGGCGACTGGTGGTGCCGCCGCATCGCGAAGGGGGGCAGGCGCAGTTCATCCGGCACCCTGTCGCGCGCGAACGCGGTGTGCCGCTGGCGCCCTTGCTGGACTGGTTGCGCGCGCGCCTGGCGCAGCCGCCGCGCCTCGCGGAGATGGCTGCGCACGCCGGCATGTCGGTGCGCAGTTTCCAACGGCATTTCCACGCGACCACTGGCCGCACGCCTGGCGAATGGCTCGCCGCCGCGCGCATCCGCGCAGCCCAGGACATGCTGGAGGCCGGGCGCGCCACGCTGCCAGATATCGCAGCCGCCTGCGGCTTCGCGCATGAGGACGCGCTGCGCCGCGCGTTTCGCGAGCATGTGGGCGTGCCGCCATCGGCGTGGCGGCGCAGCTTTGCTCAGAACAGGAAATCGCCGCCCATCAGCCCCGTCACGTCATAGACATCGATGCGCTGCGTGCCGAATAGCAGCGCCGTGTTGCCGCCGATTTCCAGCAGCTGCAGGCTCCCGAAGGTGGTGATGCCGGAGCCATTGAACTGGATCCGGTCGCCCTCCGCGCGGCTGAAGCCGAAGATCTGGTCATAGCCCCAATTCAGCGTGTCGAACGCATAGCGATCAGCACCCGTGCCGCCCACCAGCGCGTCATTGCCCGCCCCGCCCAGCAGCAGGTCATCGCCCGCGCCGCCTGAGAGGATATCGGCGCCGGCCTCACCCAGCAGCGTGTCGGAGGCGTCCTCTCCGAACAGCGTGTCATCGCCCGCGCCGCCGAAGCCCACATCGGGGTCGGCGCCCAATGCGATGGCGTCATTACCGTCCTCGCCATTGGCATTGTCCGCGCCATTGCCGCTGAGCAGCATGTCATTGCCAAGGCCGCCCAGCAGGCTGTCATCATCGTCGCCGCCGAACAGCGTGTCCTGGCCGGCGCCGCCCGCCAGCGTGTCGCGCCCGCCAAAACCCGCGATGACATCATCGCCATCGCCGCCGAAGACCTGGCCGTTGTTTTCGCCATTGAGGCGGATCACGTCATCGCCGCCGCCACCTTCGATGAGCTGCGCGATGTCGATGCCGGTCAGGAAGATCTGGTCGTTATCGCCCTCACCGAACATGCGCAGCGCCGCGCCCTGGCCGGCGGCCGAACTGACCAGCACGTCATCGCCTGCGCCGCCCAGCAGCGTGCCGCCGCCGGCCTCGGCGTAGAGGACATCATTGCCGCCATTGCCGAGCAGGCTGTCGGCGCCGGCGCCGCCGAAGATCGTCTCATCGGCCTCGCTGCCGCTGATGGTGTCGCCGCCACCGCGGCCGAAATAGGTCCAGACGCGCCCGGCTGCCGTGGCCAGGCCATTGCTGAATTCATCGGCTTGTTCGCTGAGGACGAAGACCTCGAACTGATCGATATTGTAGCCGACGAAGCCGCTTGCCATGAAGAAGGCCAGCGCCGGGCCGGCCGGCGTATCGGGCAGGAATTGCGATGCGCCCTGCGCGTAGATCGTGCTGATGGCGCTGCTGGTGTCGAAGCGCAGCACGTCACGCCCATCGCCGCCGAAGGCGTTGAGGAAATGCCCCTCGCCCCAGATGACCAGGTCATCATCCGCGCCGCCGCTGAGGCTGATGTTGCGCCCGACATAGATGGCGGAGCTGTAGAGCACATCATCGCCGTCGCCGCCGTTGATCGCGACCACGCCGCCGTTGCTGCCGCCGCCATCGATGGTGTCGTTGCCCGCATCGCCATTGACGCTGTCGCGCCCGCCGAGGCCGAAGATCAGGTCATTGCCCTGGCCGCCGCTGATCGAATCATCGCCCGTGCCGCCATTGAGCGTGTCATGGCCGCCCAGGCCGAGCAGCGTGTCGTTGCCGCCACCGCCATGGAGGGATTCGGCCGCCTCGCTGCCGGTCAGCTGGTCCTCGAAGGCAAGCAGCGCGGCGGGATCGGTGCCCACGAAATCGGTCAGCTGCAACAGGATGGGCAGCGGCCCGAAGGGGGAGCTGACGATGCCGAGGTTCAGCCCGCTCCAGGTGGCGATGGTCGTGCCCAGTGAGGAGCGGAAATCGATCGCCGTGACAGTGCCGCCCTGCGCGCCGGCGCGGCTGTCCCAGACGAGGTCGTTGCCACGCGCGACGATGGTGGAGCCGACCAGGCTGGGATAGGCCGCGATGGCCGCGGGCGTGGCGCTGAGGATGCGGAAATGCACCTCCGCGCCGGATTGCGCGATGTCGAATTGCAGCGCGCCCGAGGTCTGCGGGAAGAGCCGCAGGGAAGCGAAGGGCGCGCCGGTGACGCCTGTGGTGAAGATGGCCATGGCGCATGATTGGCGAAAACCCAGTGCAGGTCATGCGATCGCGAGTAACAACTGCGTGGGGTGCTGCTGTGGTCAGTCTGCGGTGATGTTGGCGGTGCGCACGATCTCGGCCCAGCGCGCCAGTTCGGTGCGCACGAGGGTGGTGTAGTCCGCGGGCGTCATGCGGTTGGGCGTGGTGCCAAGTTCGGCCAGGCGTTCGGTCACGGCGGGGGTGTTCAGGCCGGCGACCAGGGCCGCGTTGATGCGCTGGGCGAGGGCAGCGTCCAGGCCGGCGGGGCCTGAGAGGCCGAACCAGTTGTTCGCCACCAGTTGCGGGAAGCCGCGCTCCGAAAAGCAGGGGACGTTGGGCCAGCGGGCGGCGCGGGTTTCGCTGGTGACGGCCAGCAGGCGCAGGCGGTCATTGCGGCCGATATCGGCGATGGCGGCCATGACGCCCTCGGTGTTGCCGGCGATGACGTCGAGCACGGCGGGTGCTGCGCCGCGGTAGGGGACGTGGGTGATGGTGGCACCGGGCACGGCGCGGGCGAGGATTTCGGTTTTGGCATGGCCGGATGTGCCGTTGCCGGAGGAGCCCACGCGCACACCTGGCGCGCGGCGTGCGGCATCCAGGAATTGGTCCAGGGTTTCGAAGCGGCTGGTGGTGGAAACGCCCAAGGCCGTGGGCACGGCGGCGATCAGGCCGATATGGGTGAAGTCGCGCAGTGCGTCATAGGGCAGGGCGCGGTTGACGGCGGGACCGATGCCTTGGCTCGCGCTGTTGGAGACCACCAGCGTCAGCCCATCGGGTGGGGATTTCGCGACGTGGTCGGAGCCGATGGCGCCGCCCGCGCCGGCGCGGTTGTCGATGACGACGGGCTGGGAAAGGCCTGCTTCCAGCACGGGTTGCACCAGGCGGGCGAGCAGATCGACGGTGCCGCCGGGTGGGAAGGGGACGACGATGCGCAGCGGCCGCGCCTGGGCGAGGGCGGCGAAGCCAGGGGTGCTCAGCAGCAGGGAACGGCGCAGCATCAGGTGGTCTCCTTGATCCAGGCGGGCATGGTCCAGCGGGGTTTTTCGCGGGCGGCCAGCAGCGTGATGCCGGCGCGCAGGGTGGCGTGGGCGGCGCGGATGGCGGCGGGGCCTTCGATTGTCTCGCCCATGCCTGGGCAGATGCGCTGGATGGGGCGGGCCATGATGGCGTCGATATCGG
>JAAFHD010000105.1 GCA_013298245.1 Alphaproteobacteria bacterium | reverse complement strand
TGCGAGAGCGTTTCAGCTGCCGCGCCTGTGAAACCATCACCCAGCCGCCGGCGCCATTCCATCCCATCATCCGCGGCCGCGCCGGGCCCAACCTGCTGGCGATGATCATGGAGGCGAAGTTCGGCCGGCACCTGCCGCTGAATCGCTTGAGCGAGACCTACGCCCGCGAGGGCATCGCGCTCAGCGTCTCGACCATGGCCGACTGGGTGGGCACCTGCACGGCGATGTTGGCGCCATTGGTGGCGCTGATCGACGCATATGTGCTGGCGGCCGCGCGGTTGCATGGCGATGACACCACCGTGCCGCTGCTGGCGCGCGACAAGACCACCGTAGCGCGGCTGTGGACCTATGTGCGCGACGACCGACCATTTGGCGGAACATTGCCGCCGGCGGCGATGTTCCGCTACTCGCGAGACCGCACCGGCGAACATCCGCAACGGCACCTGGCCGGCTATGCCGCGATCCTGCAGGCCGACGCCTTTGCGGGTTTCAACTAGCTCTACGCGCCAGGCCGCAAGCACGGAGCGATCACCGAGGCGGCATGCTCGGCGCATGGGCGGCGCAAGCTGTTCAAGTTGGCGGAGGTGGCGCGTGCGCCGCTGGCGGCCGAGGCGGTGGGGCGGATCGACCTGATCTTTGCCGCCGAGCGGGCCATCAACGGGCTGCCGGCCGAACAACGCCTGGCGGTACGGCAGCAGGAGATTGCGCCGCTGGTCGCCGAATTGGAAAGCTGGATGCGCGAGACGCGTGCGACGCTGTCACGCCACAGCGACCTGGCGAAGGCGATGAACTACATGCTGACGCGTAGGGAGGCGTTCAGCCGATTTCTCAGCGACGGTCGCATCTGCCTGACGAACAATGCGGCCGAGCGCGCGCTGCGTGGAATTGCGCTGGGGCGCAAGGCTTGGCTGTTTGCCGGCTCCGATCGCGGCGGGCACAGGGCGGCGGCGATGTATTCGCTGATCGTCACCGCCAAGCTGAATGATGTCGATCCGCGGGCCTGGCTGGCTGGCGTGCTGGCACGGATCGCCGACCATCCGGCGTCGAGACTGCATGAGCTGCTGCCATGGAACTGGCAGAATAAAACCTCGCGCCAGGCAGCAGCCGCATGATCAATAACAACCTGCGGCCTTGGCCGGATGCATACGACGCCGATCACGGAAACATCGCAAGGCTCGCCGGCCGTCCTGCGTTGTCATGGTGCGGGCCTCGCCGCGATTGCGGCCATGCACGCCCACGGCGCGAGCACCTGCATGCGGCTTCGGCCCACACAAGGCCCGTTAGCGCCGGCTCCAGCCCGAGCGAAGCGTGGCGGCTGGTATGATCCGTGGCTTTCGCGTTCCAGTTCGACCGGCGCATGGCTGCACGATTGCGTTAGGTTGCGACAATTGTTCGCGATACTGTTGCGTGTCGGTGCCGCAGGCCCCGTGAGAAGGCCCTTCCGAATGTCGAATGCTCCCCCGCTCCAAGCCGAGCCGACCAGCCTTAGGCAGCTGCTGGACGACTGGCCCTATGCCCGTGAGTACTTGCTGGAGACCCTCGACAGCGCGCTGATCGAACGCCACGCGGTGATGCATCTCTCCCGTGCGTTGAACATCGGCGCTGCCGTCGCCTTCATGGGGGCGGGCGTCTCCATGGCCTATGGACGGATCAGCTGGAAAAACCTCGTCACTGAACTTCAGCGCGATGCGCTAACTGCCCTGGAAGAGCTAGAACCCAACGAGGACCGGCGAAAGCAACAGCTTCCGCGCCTGCATACACTGTATGAAAATCTCCGTAACCTTAAGCTGGACGAGCGTTCGCCCGGCGGTGACATCCGCTCCGACCGCTATCCCTCCGTGTTCCAGCTCTGCGCCGAGCTGTCGCGCGGGGTGGAGAAGGAACGCGCCGGGCGACTGCACACCGCGATACCCACTGCCGGCAAAGATGATGCGTTTGATGCCGGAGTAAAGCTGCGCACGCGGGATGGACATTTCCATTCCATCCATTTGCTCACCCAGAACCTGGTGCCAGAGGCGCTGCGCGAGGATCTGCTACGGCTCTTCGCGGAGCGGATCTATTTTCTTGGCACGAGCAGCCGGAAGGACATGTTCCGGATGCGCGATCTTACTGACTGGCTGACGGTCGGCGGCAAGGGTCAGGACAATACAGCCCCGGGCACAGACATACCGGACATCCTCCGCGATTTTCTCAAGAAACAGCTGCTGGCCGGTTCCGACGCCACTGCGTTGCCGCTTAAGCCTTCACTACGATTTCTGCTCACGGCGGCGCTGCGACATTCCGGACGGGACTGGGGCGATCACCTCAACAACACTATTGCGCAGTATCTCGACCACGGGCGCTTCAGCCGGCCCGCCGACGCCTTGCGCTCCAGCGGTACGCAGGATGGGACGGACGTCATCGAGACGTTGCGCAGCAAACTGAAGATCCGCCGCTTTCTCACCACCAATTACGACCTAGAGGCGGAGCGCCTGATACTTGATCTGGATTTCGCACCCGGCCAGACGCTGCGCGGCATTACCCGCTCTGCCGATCCGCTTGGCCGCCTGGCCCGGGACTTTGTGGTGATGCGTGACGCACCGGCCACCCTGGTTGATTTCGCGACCCGCGAGGGTGGCCTCATGCTTGACGTGGCTCATCTGCATGGCCGCGCCTTGCCCGGCGAGCACATCGTCGCGGCCGAAACGCAGTACCAGGAACTCTACCTCCGCGACGACGGCAACCGCGACCTGCTCGACCAAGCGCTGAGTCTCGCCTTCCGCAGCAACCTTCTGCTGTTCATCGGCAATGGCATGGGCGAGGACGACATACTGCGGCCGCTCCGGCACTTCATGAGCGAGGGGCGCGGACCTACCCAGCCGCCGGCCGTTGCCTTGCTGCCTGACTTGTGGGGCGATGAGTTCGTCCTCGAGGAGAAGATCAGCCTACTGCGCCGCTATGGCGTCTACACCATCCATTGGGGGCAGGGCCGCCTGACGAAGACGGCGAAACCCAGACCGCTGCTGCGCGACATCAAGACGCTGATCGCGGCGATCAAGAGTGTTCTGAATACGGTCGAAACCGCGGAACAGGACGCCGCGAAGGCCGAGCAATTTGCACAGAAGTTAGAAGCCGCAGCGCCATCGGTGCACACCGACGACCGGCAATCGCGGCAGGGCACATCCAGCTCTGCCGCGGCAAACCGCCTGGCTCAAAGGGCAGCATACCTTGCCCGCCAAGCGCGGGAAGCTGCCGAGAGGCTGGCGAAGACCACCGAAGCGGACCGCAGGCGGCGGGTCGAAACGGCGCTCGCGGCTTGGGACAAAATTGCGGGCCCGAGCAGTGCCGATGCTCTGACTATCGCTGATCCTGAGCATGGGCGCCGCCTCAGCAAGCTGTTCGAGGTTGAGGGCAGCTGCGCTGAGGATAGCCAGGCCGCACCGCGGATCATCTGGCTGGAATGGCAGGCCCTCGACTTCATCGTCCGTGTCGCGCACCGGCGCACTGAAAAGCTCCGGGAGTGGTTGAAGGATTCGGGGGGGCAGGACGGGCCGGCGGCCACAGTCTCTCATCCGCCCGGCACGTCGCACGCCGTGACGCTCGCAGATCGGCTATGCTGCGATACGGATGAGGAGGCATCCGCCCGCATCGTCGCCGCGGAGATTGAGGACGCCGTGCTATCCGCCTTCCTGGCTGCGAAGGTGGAGCAACTCGAACGCGCGTGGCGGGACTGGCAGGTCAACTGGTTCCCCGAGAGGTTCGACGTGCGTCCAGCAGTCGCGGCCTTCGGCGATGCCGCTCCGTCGTCGGAATCCACCGTGCTGGCGCCGGGCTTCATGATTGATCGCCGCCACGCCCTCGTACTGGCCGATGACGAGACGCCGCTGACCGATTGGCGGCAACGCCTGCCGGACCGCAACTTCCGCGCCAGCTTCAGCCAAACCTTCGCTGAATTTGTCGATGCTCTGCGACACACCATCGGACAACCGCCCAGCGACACTCGTGAGCGGGAGCAATGGCACGCATTCTTCGGCAATCGACGCATCCATATGCTCGGCGGCCAGCGGGGCCTGGGCAAGGGTCATCTCTTTGCCGCGCTGACCAACATCAGGTCATTCGAGGAATACGCAAGCCTGGTCGCCGCGACGGACAAGGAGGGGCAGCGGTTCTTCGGCCTTTGCGGGTTGAACCTCAGCTTCTCGGTCGAGATCGGCTCCGCCTTCGAGAGGCTGTGCGACTTCCTGTTTTGCTGCATCAGCAACATGTACGCACAGCGACCTGGGCACGCATCGCTGATACCAGCACTCCAGAAGGACTACCGCCTCTTCGTGGCGAGCGGAAGCCGCACGACAGGCGACCGCGTCGGTGCGCTGCGTTTCCTGCTCGGCATTCTGGCGGGTCCGGACCCCGCGCCGGCGGGCGGATCGACGTTCCCCCGTCCCATTGGGCGCGTAGCCCTGGCCATCAACGCCGCGCATCTCATGTTCAACGCCCGCGGTTACGCGAAGAACGCCGAGATACAACGCCTGGTGACCGCGCTGCTGGACCCGGCCTTCCAGACGGCGGCGATCGACATCTTCCTGGTCGGCGGTGAGACCAGGCTGCCGGCCGAGATCCGCGAACAGGGGCTGCGTGAGTCGGACAAGCCGGAAGCCACGCTGCTGCCGCGCAACACCGCATCCACGCCAAAGCCGCGCCTGGGCGATGAGAAGGAGCCGGCGGCCCTGCGAGCCGCGGCATTGCTGCCGGTGAACCGTTCCGTGTTCGACGAGGCCGCTGACGGAGCGACGATCGAGGCGTTGAGGCTTCGCCTTGGAAAAGTTCCGACCTGGCTCCCGCAAAATCCTGGCAAGGCTGCGCCTGCATCATCGCCGCAGCAAACCGCGCAAGACCCAGCCGCGCCTGGTGCGTCCGGGGCGGTCCAACCCGGCCTGTTCTTCCACCGTGTGCAGCAGCCGCGCATCTCTGTCGTCATGCTGACTGCGTTCCCACGCGTGGCGCTGGCGCTGGCGCGCGGACAGCTCAAGGAACCCTTTGCGAGCCTGTCATCCACCGCGCAGGCGGAACTTGATGCATCAGATCAGCGCAGCCTGCAAATGCTTGACCAGGACGCGCACGAATTCTTCGCCCGGCACGCGGCACTGAAGGAAAGGCAACCCGACGCATTGCGCATCACGCGCGATGAGGTCGCGGAATGGCTGGTCGGGCAGTTGCTGCCGCGCCGCGCTTTGGACGACACGGCGAGAAAGGACCTGGAGCGGGAAGTGGATCGCGCTTTCGGGCGTCTTTACAAGAATCTCGGCCGCAGCAGGCTCTGCGTGTCGTTGGTCTGTGCAGCGGCGGATGAGGCGATTGCGCGGAAAGCTGTGTTGGCCCGGCCAACCACGGCGCGAGGGCAGCCATTGGCCGCGGGGCTCGAGGTGCTCCGCCGTCTGTCCCGGGCGCTAGGCGGTTCCGACGAGGCGAACCGGGAGGACACTGTGATCCGCGCGGTGATTGATCATCATCGGGAACAGATGGATGCGGGGTGGCTGGGGGACAACCACCATACCGATGAGCGCAGGCTCCGCAGTGTGATCATCCGTGAGATCTGGCACGCTATTCCGCCGGAAGAGCGACCGCCAACCCACCGTGCAAAGCAAAAGATCAAGGGAACATCGACCTACAAGAATTTCCAGAAACTGGTCGATGAAACTGCCGCCCTCGGCCGAATTCTCTTCCGCCTCGATGAGGAGGTCCTGACCGCAGTCGCGATGGTCGGCCAGCCTGTGGAGGCGGATTGCATCGCGGCGCTGCAGTTGCATGCCTTTGAACTTCTTGAGCAGAAGGTCTGGGAGGAGCTTGCACCTGCGGAACAGCCAAGCCCTGAGGCGGTTGACCGCGTCCGCACCAGGCTCACAGAACTGTCGCTCGACCGCTTGGTGCGCCGCTGCCTTGTATTTCGCTTTGCCGGCCGCTCCAGTGACGAGAAAGGCGTGGAGCGCCACCGTTTCGCGGTGCATCGGATGGTGCAGCGGCACGTCTTCCGCCGGATGCATCAGCCCCGGGTCGAGTTCCCGGAAATCAGCAATTTCATGCCAACGCTCTACTCTGACCAGCCCAATGACCTGCCCTATCCCTCCGTCGAGGCGCGCGAGCCGATCCGTGACATGATGGTGCGGCTCTCCCTCTACCCCTCGCGCAGCAGGCTTGGACAGTCGGGCAGGCTGCCGGGCATCGCGCCGGAACGCGCCGCGCGGATGCTGCGTACGCGCTTCGACAGCTATGTACCGTCGATCCAGCCGCCGCCGCATGGCTTCATCGAAGAGCATCGCCACATGCTCCGTTGGCTGACGCGGCGTGCGGTGAGGCTGGGGCAGGCATTGGCGGTGGAGCGCGATGCGCTCATCCAGGCGCAGCGGTTGGCGATCTTCGAGAGCAGCGCGGCGAATCGAATTGCTTCGGCTCGTTTCGAGGCCGGCCGGATCAAGATGACGCGCTTGAAGCACGTGAAGCGGCACCCTCTTGCCAGGCGTCAGCTGGTCAAGCGGCATCAAGCAGCCCATCACCGCGAGGCCGAGTGCAGGAAGATGCCCCCCAGCGGCTCACTGGAAACTGGCCCGGCGTGGGAGCGCACCCTGCGTGGCCGGACCACTGCGTCACATGAGGCCTACCGCCGCAAGCTGCCGCTCTTCATCGATGACCACGTCTGGCTGCACAACGAATGCGGCGTGCTGAGCCTCGCGCAAGGCCGACTGGTCGACGCCGCAAAACTCTTCTCTGTGGCCGAACGGGCCGTACAGCGCATAGAGTCGCCGGGCATCGCCGGAGCGCAGACCAGCATCATCCGCATCAACCGCGCCGTGGCTGACATCGAGATGGGCAAATGCGCCAAGGCCGACGCCGCACTGGCGGCCATTGCGGCCACATCCGATGAGAGCCGCTCGGTGCGTTGGATCGCGCATGGCTATCGGGGTCTGGTCGCCCATATCTCGGGTGATGCCGCGGCTGCCCGTCGCCGCTACGAGGAAGCGGTTGGTGCGCTGCGCGCCATGGCGCGCTTCCGTGCCGCCAGCATCTTTTCTCGTCATCTGGCGGCCCTTCTGCGCCGCGAAGGCCGACGCGGCGATGCGCTGGAGGCGGCGGAGACCGCGGTGACGCTTGCATCCAGCGGCAATCATACAGATGTCTATCAGCTCGCGCGCATCACCCGCGTTCGTGTGGAGATAGACGCAGTGACAGGCGGCGTCGCCGCGACCATGCCGAGCATGATCGAGGTGCAGAAGACACTCACCAATGTGGCCGATTATGCACGGACCATGGGCATGCCCCGCATCGCGGTAGAGGCCGCGCATCTCGACGCCGCCATTCGACTCAAGGTCGGTGACCTGCACTACGCGAATGCCTCGGTCACTGAAGCGCTGTCGATCGCAACCGAGAACGGCATGACGCTGAAGAAGGTCGCGCTTACCATTCTGGCCGCGCGCATCTACCTCGAGCGCGGCCTGGTGGAGGATGCCAGGCTACTGGCCGAGAGCGCACGTGCCATCGCGATCGCCACACAATACGCGGCGGTGAAGGACGAGGCGCAGCAGATCCTCGTCCGGTGCGACACGACGGGCAGGCGCGGCTGAACTTCAACCTGCCAACTCAAAGTCACGCAGCGCCTCCTGGACGATGAAGTCGTCGAGGTCGGCAGCGGCGACGCCTAACCCAAGCACCGACTGCACATACCGCACACCGGATCGGCGGCGTTCGGAGCTTAGACGTTTCCCTCCACCGCCTCTTTCAAGATCAGCTTGTCCAGCGTCAGTTCCGCCACCGCACGTTTCAGCCGAGCATTCTCACGCTCAAGCGCTTTCAGCCGACGCACCTGGTCCAGTTTCAGGCCGCCATATTCAGATCGCCAGCGGTTGAAGCTCGCCTCCGACACACCCAGCCCATGACAGATCTTCCCGACCTTGCGGTCCTGCGCCAGTGCCACCTCCGCCTGCCGCAGCAGACCGCTGATCTGCCCCGCGGTGTAACGCTTCGTCGGCATGCATGCCTCCTGCCAAAGAGGCCAACTCTCTCACCACAAATGGATCCCGTTCAGGGGGAAGGGTCATGCGGCGTCGCCGCCATTCGCAGATTTCCAGCTGATCCGCGACAAGCCCTTGAGGATTTGCCCAACCGCTTCACGCACCACCTCAGGCTTCTGGGCGATCGGCAAGGCGAAAAGGTCTCGATTTTGCTGCAGCTCCAGACCATTCCACCGCCAGGCGCTGGTCGTCGCCCCGCGATGGAACAGGAACTGTCGCAGCTGTTCCAAGGTCTGGGGGCTGTCCGGCACGCCCGGGATCTGGAAGCTGCGGCTATAGGGCTTGAGCGCGTTATTCAGCTCGTCATGCTCTGCGGGTTGCAGGCAATGCTCCATGCCCACCGGCGCCTGGTCCAGCCCGAGCAATTGCCCGACGGCCCTTGCCGCTCCGCCTGCACCGCCCAGCACATAAATCGGCTTGCCCAGCGCCATGGCGATCATGGCCTCTTCGGCAATGCCGGCCACTCGCCCCCAGCTCCGACCGTCGTCCTTGCCGCCGACCACCACAACGGCGCTGACATCCTGCAGCATGCGCACGCGCAATCGAAACAGACTGAGCGCCCAGGCGACATGGCAGCGGGGTTCATAAGGAGCATGCGGGTCCCTGGGCATTGCGCCGAACCATGTGTCGCTCGGCAGCCGCAATTCCTTCAGTTCAGCGGCGGTCAGCGTATCGAGTTGAATGAACTCGACGACGTTCCGGGACTCCGCATCCGGCTGATATTCCATGCTGAGCCATGTTGGCAGACCTAGGTAATTGCGTACAAGATAGGAATTGCCCTTCTGCCCATCGGGTTCCGGCTGTGTCTCGCGAGCAGCGCTCGCTACCTGCTTCAGCGTGCCTTCCGGGAAAAAAGCGCCGCCATAGGCCAGTTTCGCGCCAGTGCGCAGCAACTGGCGGGTCAGCTCCAGAAACATCGGCTGCAGGCTTTGTTCGGTAAGCCCGGCAGAAATCCCGATCAACCGACCATCAAGCTGACCGCGGCTGAAATGCTGCCGGCGGATGGCATCTGGAAGCCTACCATCAGGCTGCTCGTCCGGTTCAGCGTCAATCAGTGTCTCCATTGAACGCATGCCGTGCACAAAGTGGCCATTCGTCAGAAGGCTGCGGATTCGTTCGCCCGTGAGCGTGCGGCCTGGCGGCTTTTTGAGGATTTTGCGCAGTGCAACCGCTCGACTGATGATCCGTTCCTCGCCCGTTGCGTTGACCCCACCGATGTTGATGGCCCCGCGCAACCGGCTGACAAAATCCGGCACCTTGCGTGCCCGATAAGCCTCCGGGTTGATTTGCGCGCGAAGATTGAATTCATCCAATGTCTCCGCGGTGCCGCCGGCGAACATGAAGATCGCCTTGCCGACCGGAACGGTCGTTCCATTCGTCAGCACCTTTCCGTCCTGCATCGGAGCCAGAAACCAGCGGAGCCATCCAAGCGGAACGCCATCCAGCGCTGCGTCGAACTCGTCAAAGAAATAGACAGGCATATTGTTGTCGGCGGCAGGGGCCGGCGCTCGAACGCCCGCCTGCAGCGGCTGCACAGCCTCCGGGCTGAAGATCTTGGCCAGCTCCTCGGTGCGGTCGATCTGCGTCAGGTTCGCCCTCGTGAGCGACGTGGAACCGGTCACCTCTTTCGCGATTTCTTCCACGAAATGGGATTTGCCCGAGCCTGGTGGCCCGAAAACCACCACCGAGCAGGGCCGTTGTGCACTGGCATCACTGCGATATTTTTTCAGCATATCAATAACATGTCGCACTTGCTTTACGCCATTATCTTGGGCATCGCCTGGCATCACTAGACGACCGATCTGCGTTATCTTGCCCGTCAGGTGTTCGGTACTTTCGGGGCATTTCACGTATTCGATAGCGCTGTCCAGCACCGACTTCATCGCGTCACTTGCTGATTCCATGTTCTCACCTCACCATCACATATAACGGAAATGCGAGGAAAACATGAACCGCCGCATCGA
>JAAFHD010000104.1 GCA_013298245.1 Alphaproteobacteria bacterium | reverse complement strand
CTGACGCCGACGGATCGCGCGTTTGCGGAAGTGATCCGCCGCACCGGCAAGCCCGTGGTGCTGCTGGCGAACAAGGCTGAGGGGCGCGCGGGCGCGCAGGCGGCGCTGGAGGCCTATGAGTTAGGCCTCGGCGACCCCATCCCGATTTCATCGGAGCATGGCGAGGGGTTTTCGGATCTGCATGAGGCGGTGTCGCTGGCGCTGCCAGATGAGGATCAGCCGCGGCCGGATAAGGAACGCCCGTTGCGGCTCGCGCTGGTCGGGCGGCCGAATGCGGGAAAATCCACGCTGCTGAACGCGCTGTTGGGCGAGGAGCGGATGATCACCGGCCCTGAACCCGGCCTCACGCGTGATGCGGTGCCGACGGAGTGGCGCGACGCGGAAGGGCCTGTCCGCCTGGTGGACACGGCGGGCATGCGCCGCAAATCGCGCGTGACCGACAGGCTGGAGGGGCTGTCGGTCGCGTCCACCATTTCGGCGCTGCGCGAGGCGGAGGCGGTGGTGCTGGTGCTGGATGCGGCGCTGGGGTTGCACGAGCAGGATTTGCGCATCGCGCGGCTGGCGGAGCGCGAGGGGCGCTGCATCGTCATCGCGCTGAACAAGTGGGACGCGGTTGAGGATCGCAACGTCGCGCGCAAGGCGCTGGATGACCAGCTGTCGGTGCAGTTGACGCAGCTGCGTGGGATTGCGGTGGTGCCGATGTCGGCCGCCAATGGGCGCGGCGTGGACAAGCTGATGCCGGCGGTGCGGCAGGCCGTTGCCGTGTGGAATACGCGCATCGGCACGGGCGCCTTGAACCGCTGGCTGGAAAATGCGCTGGCGCGGCACCAGCCGCCCTTGGTCAGCGGGCGGCGGTTGAAGATGCGCTATGCGACCATGCCGACGGCGCGGCCGCCCACGATCGCCGTCTTTGGCACGCGCGCGGATGAAACGCCGATCGACTACCAGCGCTATCTGGTGAATTCGCTGCGCGAGGAATTCAACATGCCGGGCACGCCGATCCGGCTGCATCTGCGCGGGACGGACAATCCTTACGTCGAGGAATGAAGTGGGCCGGTCTTCGCGTGTTGCGCGCACCAGCGCGCCAGTTCCGCATGCGTGCAGAACCAGCAATCGCCCATCGCCTTCATGCGCGCGACCAGGCGTTCCAGCATGGTGATGCGGCTGCGATGGCCAATATGGTGCGGGTGCATCGTCAGCAGGAAGACGCCGCCTTCGGCGTGGGCACCCTCGAATTCCGCCCAGAAGATTTCTTCCACCGCCGAAGGCGGCGTGTAGGGCCGCAGTGCCGAAAAGCGGTTCATGTTGAAGTACACGGCATCATCGCGAATCCATTCGGGCGGCAGTTCCACGATCCCACTGGGCGCGCCTTGCACTTCCAATTCATAGGGGTCGTCATCGGCCATGAGCGATGAATCGTAGAGCAGCCCCATCTCCTGGATGATGCCCATGGTGTCGACGGAAAAATCCCATGACGCCGTGCGGATGCCGACGGGGCGCTGGCCGCTGATGCACTCCAGCGTATCGGCCGCGCGCATCGTGAGTTCGCGCTCCACGCCCGGCGGCAGCTTGGTGTTGGCTTCGTGGATCCAGGAGTGGATGCCGATCTCATGCCCCTCGGCCGCGACCGCGCGCACCTCATCGGGGTAGAGCAGGGCGGAGACCGCGGGGTAGAAGAAGCTCGCCGGCACTGCCTGGCGTTCCAGCATCGCGCGGATGCGAGGCACGCCTTGGCGCGCGCCGTATTGGCCCTGGCTGATCCGCATCGGGCTCTCATCGCCGTCGCGCAGCGGGATGGTGTCGTGGTCCGCATCGAAGGACAGCGCCACGGCGCAACGCGCGCCATCGGGCCAATGCGTGGGTGCGAGCGAACGCCCGGCGCGCGCGCGATGCGTGATGTGGCGCCACTGCGCCTCCGGCCATTCCCAGGGTTCCATGGCGTGAGCGTGGCGCGCGGCGTTCAGCCCGTCCAGGGGCGGCGCGCCCACATGGCGCGCAGCTCGGCCTCCATGCTCAGCGCGAGGGCCCGATAGTCGGCGCCGAGGACGGGGCTGAGCGGCATCGACAGGCGCTCAGTCTCGGCCACGAAGGCGGGGTCGGCCAGCATGGTGCGGAAGGCACCGACCAGGCGGTCGGTGATATCCGCGGGCAGGTTGCCGGGTGCGATGAAGCCGCGCGACGCACTGCCGATCACATCCGCACCTTGCTCGCGATACGTCGCAAGTGTGGGCATGCCGGGCCAGCGCGTCGCAGCGGCTTGCGCGATGCCGCGCAGGCGGCCTTCGCGCACGAAGGGCAGGGCCTCGCTGACATTCATCGCCGCGATCGCAACCTGGCCGGAGAAGACCTGCGGCAACAACTGGCCGATGCCGGGGAAGGGCACATGCGTCAGCCGCGCGCCGGTCAACGCTTCCAGGCGGAACATGGTCAGGTGGTCGTCGGAGCCGATGCCGGTCAGGCCATAGGTCAGGATTTCCGGCTGTGCGCGGCCCTGCGCGATGACATCGGCCAGCGTGCGCAGCGGGCTTTCGGGGCGCACGAACAGCGCGCAGGGGTCATCGACCACATTGGCGATGTAGGTGAGGTCCGCGGGGCGGTAGCGCACCTGGCGCTCGACCGGGATGGAGGCGAGGCCGGGCAGGCTGGTGGCCGCGATGGTGAAGCCGTCTGGGGCCGCGTTGGCCGCGGCTTCGATCGCCAGCTGGCCCGCCGCACCGGGGCGATTGACGATGACGAAACGCGCACCCGGCAGCAGCTTGGCCAGGAATGGGGCACAGGCGCGCGCCATGACATCGACGCCGCCGCCGGCGGAGAAGCCGACGAAGACTTCGATGGGGCGGGCTGCGGGCCAGGCGGGCTGCGCCGTTGCGGGCAGGGCGATGGCAGGTGTGGCGAGGATGGCGCGGCGCGTCAGCATGCAGGTTCTCCCGTTGAACCTGCGTTGCTTTGCAATTGCAGTGCCAGCGCTACAGCACGCGTCCCGTCGCCGCATCCAGCAGGTGCATGTTGGACATATCGGCGGTCAGCACCAGGCGTTCGCCGGGTGCGGCATGCGCCGTCGGGTCGATCTTCGCGCAGAAATCCCGCGCATCGCCGAAGTGGAAATGCACCAGCGTTTCCATGCCCATTGGCTCGATCACCTCGGGCGTGATGATGATGTCGGCGCGGTTGGGGCCGATGCGCTGTTCGGTCAAATGCTCCGGGCGGATGCCAAAGAGCAGGTCACGGCCGGCGGCTGGCGCATAGCGTTCGCGCCGCGCATCGGGGATGGGCAGGAAGGTGCCGTCCGCCAGGTGGACAGCATCGTTCTCGACGCGCGCGGGGATGAAGTTCATCGCCGGGCTGCCGATGAAGCCGGCGACGAAGCGCGTTGTCGGGTGGTGGTACAATTCCTGCGGCGGTCCGACCTGTTCGATGATGCCATGGTTCATCACCACCACGCGGTCGGCCAGCGTCATCGCCTCCACCTGGTCATGCGTGACGTAGACGGTGGTGGTGCGGACGGTCTGGTGGACCTTCTTGATCTCGGTGCGCATCTGCACGCGCAGCTTGGCGTCGAGGTTGGAGAGCGGTTCGTCGAACAGGAAAACCTTGGGGTCGCGCACGATGGCGCGGCCCATCGCCACACGCTGGCGCTGGCCGCCGGAGAGAGCTTTCGGCTTGCGTTCCAGCAGGGCTTCGATGTCCAGGATGCGCGCCGCGTTCTTCACGCGCTTGTCGATCTCCGAGCGCGCGAATTTGCGCAGCGTCAGGCCGAAAGCCATGTTGTCGTAGACCGACATGTGCGGATAGAGCGCGTAGTTCTGGAACACCATCGCGATATCGCGGTCACGCGGCGGGACGTCATTGACGACATTGCCGCCGATATCGATCTCGCCCTTGGTGATCTCCTCGAGGCCGGCGATCATGCGCAGCGTGGTCGTCTTGCCGCAGCCGGACGGCCCGACCAGCACCACGAATTCATGGTCCTGGATATCGAGGTTGATGCCTTTCACGGCCTGCACGCCGCCGTCATATTCCTTGACGAGATTGCGCAGAGAAACATTGGCCATCGCGGCGTTATCCCTTCGTAGCACCAGCGGTCAGGCCGGCGATGTAATAGTCCATGAGAAATGCGTAGACGATCACCGGCGGCAATGCGGCCAGCAAAGCGCCCGCCATGATCTGCCCCCAGGCGAAGGTGTCGCCGCGCACCAGCGTGGAGACGACGCCGATCGTCAGCGGCATCTGGTCGGGCGTGGTGATGAAGGCGGTGGGGTAGACGAAGGCCGCCCATGACACCGTGAAGGCGAAGATGGTCGCGGCGATGATGCCAGGCAGTGCGACGGGGATGAAGATCTTGATCAGCATCTGCGGCCAGGATGCGCCGTCGATCAGCGCGGCCTCGTCGAGTTCCTTAGGGATCGAAGCAAAATAGCCGATCATGATCCAGGTGCAGAAGGGCACGGTCAGCGTGGGGTACACCAGCACCAGGCCCCAGGTGTTGTTGAGCAGCCCCAGGCCACCAACGATCTGGTAGAGCGGGATGAACAGCAGCGTATCCGGCACCAGGTAGGTCAGGAACACGCCGGTGGCCAACCATTGCGAACCCCAGAAACGCATGCGCGCCAGCGCGAAGGCCGCGAGCACCGAGATCACCATGGAAACCACCACGGTCAGGACTGTCACCTTGATGCTGTTCCAGAAGAAGGTGAGGAAAAGCGGGTTGCCGATGATGGAGCGGTAGTGCTCCAGCGTCGGGTTGGTGACGATCCAAGGGTTGCCCTGCAGGTTCGCGATATCGGCGTTGGTCTTGAGCGAGGTGATCAGCATGTAGACCGGCGGCATCAGGAAGATGACGCAGGCGATGATGAGCGAGATGTAGGCGGTCCAGAGCGCCCAGCGGCGCTCTGCGCGCAGGCTGCCGGAGCGGCGACCGATGGTGGCCGACATCAATTCATCTCCTTGTTGCGCTGGTTGACGCCGCGCAGGATGAAGAAGGCGAAGACCGCGAGCAGCGGCAGCATGAAGAGCGAAACCGCCGCACCCCGCGGGATGTTGCCCGAGAGAATCCCCACCTGGAACGCGTAGGTGGCGAAGAGGTGCGTCAGGTCGCGCGGGCCGCCATTGGTCAGCACGCGGACGATGTCGTAATTCGCGAATGTCACGATCAGGCTGAACAGCACGGTGATGGAGATGATGTTCTGCATCATCGGCAGCGTGATGTAGCGCAGGCGCTGCCAGGATGATGCGCCGTCGATGGCGGCCGCTTCGTAGAGTTGTTCGGGCACGGATTTCAGCGCGGCCAGATACATGATCATGAAGAAGGGCGCGCCGTACCAGACGTTCACGATGATGACCGACACGCGCGCCCACCAGGGTTCGCCCAGCCAGGGCACTGCGGGCACCGCGAAGATCGCGAGAATCCAGTTCAGCGAGGAATAGGTGGGGTCGTACATCCACCACCAGCCGAGCGTCGAAAGTGCGGGTGGGATCACCCATGGCACCAGCAGCATGCCGCGCCATTTGCGCTGACCCTTGGTGGGGATGTGGTGCAGCATATGCGCCAGCCAGAAGCCGATGGCGGCCTTGGCGATGACGGCGGTGACGGCGAAGAAACAGGATTGGAAGACGACCAGCCAGAAGGTGTCGCTCTCGATCAGGATATCGTACTGCGTGAGGCCGACGAATTCATCCATGCGCCGGCTGAGCATGGAGAGATAGATCGCGTAGCCCGCCGGATAGACCACCAGGCCCAGGATCACGCAGATCAACGGCAGCGTCATCAGGAAGGCGATGGAGGAACGTCGGCGCGCAAGCCTTTGCAGGCTGCTGCTGCGCGGTTGCGCCGCCGCGGTCACTGCCGCGGTCATGCTGTCGGCCATGTAGAATCTCCGGCGGAAGTGGGGGCGGCGGGCGCCGCCCCCGATACGCTATTCAGCCGCCGCGGCGGATGGTGTTCAGCTCGCGCTCAAGCCAGCCGAAGGCGGTGTCCACGCTCTCATTCGCCTGCACGATGCGCGCGATGAGCTTGGTGTTCAGCGCCTGGTTGTAGGCCTGCACCGCCAGGTTCGCCGGCGCCGGCGCGAAGGCCACGCTGGTGCGCGCATTGTGGTGCGCGCGCAGCGGATAATTGTACACCGTGCCGACCGGCGGGCCTTCGGTGGACCACACATTGAAGTCGTTCATCGACAGGAAGGGCGGGATGTCATAGCCCGCGCTGGTGCTGGTCTGCGCATCCGCCTGTTCGCGGTCGGACAGGAATTCGAGCAGTTCCTTCGCCGGCCCCTGCACGCGCGAGAAATTCCAGATGCCCCAGAAATACGGCAGGTAGCCGACGAAGCGGCCCTGCGGACCCGAAGGCACCGGCACCGTCCAGCACTGCGCACCGACGGCGGGGTTGTCGCGCCGTGCGGAAACCCAGGCCGATGGCGGGTTGAAGATCAGCGCCGAGCGGCCGCTGATCAACGCGCGATTGTTCGACGCATCATCCCACGCCCACACATCATTCGGCAGCTGGCGCGAAATGCGCACGGCCATGTCCACCGCGGCGCGCAGATTCGCGTTGTTGCGCACGGTGATGTTGCCGCGCTCATCCATCACATTGGCGCCATAGCTGGCGAACAGCGCGCCCAGCCAATCCACCGCATCGGTGAAGGAACCCATGGGCAATCCGAACGGCACGCCGGCGCGATTGCAGGCTTCGGCGGCGCGCGCGAAGGTGTCCCAGGTCCAGGTGTCGGCGCCGGGGCCTGCGCGGTTTTCTGCCGGCCACATGGCGCGGATATCAATGCCGGCATGCTGCTGCATCAGGTCGAAGCGGACGCAGGCGGGTTTCATCTGCGTGCCCGACACCGCCGGAATCGCGACCCAGTTGCCACCCTGCTTGCCCAGGTATTCGGCGGCCGGCGTGACGGGGCCGTATTTGCGGATCAGGCGGCCCATCACGTCATCGACGTTGACCAGCATGCGCTGATGCGCGGCCGGCTCCCAGGTTGGGAAGGAGAGAATGTCATGGCCCGAACGCGACTGCGCCTGGGCGGCGATCGTCAGCAGGTTCTGGTTGCCGACCGAGGTGATGAAATCGACATTCACGTTGGCGCGGTTGCGCTCACCCCATTGCGCGCAAAGGCGGCGCAGCGCGTCATTGCCGGCGGGAACCCAATGGTCCCAGAAGCCGCAACGGATGGTGGTGGTGGGCTGGCCGAACACGGCCGGCGCCGTCAGCGTGCCAACAGCGGCAACGCCCGCGCCGAGCGTCGCCCGGCGTGTGACCTCAGACTTGGACATCATGGACCTCCTCATGCGATTTATACGCGCGGTTCTATGCCGCTGGCCGTAAGCCTAGGCATCGGCGCCGCCAGCGCGCAACACTTATGAATGATGAGGATTTCGCAATGAACGCGCAGCGCGCCGAGGTGATCGTGATCGGGGCCGGCATGGCCGGCGCCACGGCGGCGGCGAATATCGCGACCACGCATCGCACCTTGTTGCTGGAGGCGGAGGAAAGTGCCGGCTACCACGCGACCGGGCGCAGCGCCGCAATCTGGATTCGCAATTACGGCGCGCTGGACATTCGAATCCTGACCGCGGCGTCGAAGGAATTTTTCGAGAATCCGCCTGACGGTTTCACCGACACACCGCTGGCCGCGCCGCGCCCGGTGTTGCAATTGGCGCCGGCGGACCAGGTGGCGGCGCTGGATGAATTGGTGGCTGGTGGCGCGCAGATCGAACGGATCAGCGTCGCGCGCGCGCGCGAATTGGTCCCGGCCTTGCGCGCCGATTATGCCGCCGCGGCCGCGCTGGAAACCGACTGCTTCGACATCGAGGTGGCAGCCCTGCATGCCGGCTATCTGAAGCGGTTGCGCGCGTTGGGTGGCGGCATTGCGCTGCGCCATCGTGCGGGGCGCATCTGGCATGATGCCGGGCTGTGGCATGCGGAAACCCAGGGCGGAGAGGTGTTTGCCGCACCGGTGCTGGTGAACGCCGCTGGTGCCTGGGGCGATGTGGTGGCGGGGCTGGCGGGCGAGCCCAAGGTCGGGCTGCAACCCAAGCGCCGCACCGCCTGCATCATCGACCCCGCGCCCTTCGATGTGCGCGCCTGGCCCCTGGTCGGCGATGTCGGCCACAGTTGGTATGCGCGGCCCGAGGCGCGCAGCAAGATCATGCTCAGCCCCGCCGATGAGATCGACAGCGAACCCATGGATGCCTGGCCCGATGACTATGATGTCGCGATCGCGGTGGACCGCATGCAGCAGGCGCTGGATATCGAGGTGCAGCGCGTGGAACATAGCTGGGCGGGGTTGCGCACCTTCGCGCCGGATCGCTCGCTGGTGATCGGACCGGGGCGTCTGCCAGGGTTTTTCTGGATGTGCGGGCAGGGTGGCTATGGCATCCAGACCGCGCCCGCCGCGGGCATGTTGATCGCGTCGCAGATTCGCGGTGAGGCACCACCACCAGGCACCGCGGACGCGGTCGCGCTGGTCAGCCCGGAGCGCTTCGCATGATGCCCGTCTTCGCCGATGTGTTGGCCGCCGCCACCCGCATCGCGCCCCATGCGCGCCGCACGCCGATGCTGCGCCACCCGGCCATCGATGATGCGGTGGGTGCTGCCGTTTTCATCAAGCCCGAACCCTTGCAGCGCACTGGCAGTTTCAAGCTGCGCGGCGCGCTGAACGCTGCGATGCAGTTGCCCGCGGGCACGCATATGGTCACGCACAGCTCGGGCAATCACGGACAGGCCGTCGCCTGTTCCGCCGCGTTGCTGGGCATGCGCGCGACCATCGCCATGCCCGCCGACGCGCCTGCCGTGAAGGTGGATGCGACGCGCCGTTGGGGGGCGGAGATCATCCCCTTCGACCGCCACGGCGTGGACCGCCACGCCTTCGCGCGTGACATTGCGGAGGCGCGCGGCGCCGTGCTGGTGCCGCCCTTCGACCACCCGCATGTGATCGCGGGGCAGGGCACGCTGGCGCTGGAACTTCTGGATGATGCGCCACCGCTGGATGCGCTGGCGGTCTGCACCGGTGGCGGCGGGCTGCTGGGCGGATGTGCGCTGGTGATGGCGGAGCGCGCACCGGCCGCGAAGGTCTGGGCCGTAGAGCCGGAAGGCTGGGACGATTACGGCCGTTCCCTGCGCGCCGGCGAGCGCCTGGCCAATGACGGCGCGGGCGATGGCTTGTGCGATGCGCTGCTGTCGAAGATGCCGGGCGAGATCACCTTCGCCGTGAATGCACCACGCGTCGCGGGTGGCGTGGTGGTGACGCGCGCCGAGGTGTTCCGCGCGATGCGCATGGCCTTTGAACACCTGAAGATCGTCGTCGAACCAGGCGGCGCGGTCGCGCTGGCCGCCGTGCTGGCCGGCAAGGTGCAGGGCGCTGCGATCGGCGTCGTGGTCAGTGGCGGCAATGCCGATCCGGCGGTCTTCGCGGAGGCCTTGGCGGCGGGCTAAACGTTATACTATAACGTCCGTATGTCCTTCCTCTGCGAAGTCTTCGCGCCCGACGAAGTGGGCGCCACCCCCATCGCCCCGCATGCCGCGATCAGCGCCGATGAACGCGTGCTGCTGACCGCGCTGCGCCCCGATGTGCCGCTGTCGATCTGGTTGCGCGACGTGCCGCATGGGTGGGAGGCGATGCTGGCACCCATCCTGGCGCGCGCGCCCTTCACCGCGATTGCCGAAGCAAAGCCCGACCTTGCCGTGGAGCGCCTGGCCGAAAAACTGCCCGTCACGGTGCCGGTGGAATTGCTGGCCGATGTGTATCGCCTCGGCACGCTGTTTTGCGCGATGACGGGGCATGAGCAGGTGCGGCTGCGGCTGGAAGCGGTCACCGGCAATGCGTGCAAGAATTTCCATGTCGATGCGGTGGGCTATCGCATGCTGTGCACCTATGCGGGCGCTGGCACGGAATGGTGCATGGGTGACCCGGAATTGTGCCAGGTCTCGCGCGCGCCGATGTGCGCCGTGGCGATTTTCCGCGGCCGGCGCCTGGCCGGCGCGCATTGCCTGCATCGCAGCCCGCCGATCGCGCGCAC
>JAAFHD010000102.1 GCA_013298245.1 Alphaproteobacteria bacterium | reverse complement strand
CGTGGCCGTTATTGATGCGGCCGGGCAGGCGGGGTGCCCATTCGGCGGCGTCGGATTCGACGAGCAGCACGCTGCCCCAGGGTGTGGCGCAGCCGCCGCCGGCGCCGAAGATTCCGGTGATGGCGCCCAGCTGTTCGGCGCCGGGGCCGCTGGCGCGGCAGAGCGTGGTGCCGGTCAGGCGGCGGGCCTGGAAGCCGCCGGAGGTGACGACCCAGCGGGTGCCTTGGCGTTCCAGGTTGATGAGGCTCGCACCTTGCATGGCGGCCGCGATGTCGGGGCGGTCGCGGCCGTCGGGGAAGGCCATGACGGGGTCCACCGAGGGGTGGCCGATGACGGCCACGGCGCGGGCCTGGCCGTCGGTGGCGCGGGGTGGGGTGGCGACGGCGATCAGGCGGGCGTCCCAGCCGAATTGGCTGGCGGCGGCGTCGGTGTTGGGGGCGGCGGGGTTCCAGGCCGGCGCGTCGGGCAGGACGGCGTCGCCCCAGCGGATCAGGGACTGCATGCGCCAGCCGGGGGCGACCCATTCGCCTTGTTCTGGTGTGCGCGCCAAGGCGGGGGTGGCCAGGGCGGTGGCCAGCAGGGCGCGGCGGTGCATCACAGCATGGCCTTCAGCTTGCGTACGGCGCTGTCGGGCGTGGTCAGCACGGGCTTGCCGGTGGCGGCGGCGACCGCGTCGGCCATGTGCGCCAGGCTGAATTGGCCAAGGGCGATGGCGTCGATATCGGGCGGGAAGCGGTGGGCGGCTTCCAGCACCAGGCGGTCATGGGTGGCGGTGTCGCCGGCGTCGAGGGCGGCGAGTGCGCCTTCGGCCAGCACCGAGGTGAGGCGCGTGTGGGCTGGGAATTCCGGCGGCATGGAGGTCAGCGTGCCGGGGAAGCTGGCCAGCAGGCCGATGTGGCGGAAGGGGGCGGCTTCCTCGATCATGGCTTCGTTGGGCTTCAGGATGGGCATGGGCGAGAGATCCTGCGCGCAGGCCTCGATGCAGGGGCCGAAGGCGGAGCAGGTGAACAGGATGCCCGCAGCACCGGTGCCGGCGGCGTAGCGCGCAAGGGTCAGGAAGCGCTCGGTCATGCGGGGGGTGAGGGCGCCTTCGGCCGCGAGATCGGCGGAGAGCGAGGTGTCCATCAGATGCATCAGCGTGGCGTCCGGCCAGGTGCGGCGGAAGGCGGCTTCGACCGGGGCGGCGCTGTGCTTCAGGGCGTGGATGAGGGCGATTCTCACGACACGCAGCGACGCAGTGCCGAGGGGAATTCCACACAGCCCGGGAAGACGATCTCGTTGTCGTTCACGCGCCGCACGCGCAGCAGATTCGGGTTGCCCTCGCAGGAAAAGCCGATATCGGGCGGCACCCGCGCGCCGAAAGCACCGCCGCCCACCGGGCCTGCCGGCACGAAGCGGAATTCCAGGCCATCGGGGATCAGTGCGACGGTTTCGATGATGCGCTGGCGGTATTGCACATCCAAGGCGGTCGCGCGGAAGACGATGTCGCGCGTGAAGATCACGGTGGCACCACCGGCACATTCCGCGCCGGCGATATCACCAGGCGGGAATTGCCCGCCAATCCACATGCCGAACACCCATTGGTGCGGCGGGCCTGGGCGCTGCGCGATGGCCGGTGTGGTGAGTGCGGCCATCCCGGCCAGCATGGTGCGACGAAGCATGGTGCCCCCTGGGGATTCTGGCCCAAGGGTTATCGGTGCGGCGCGCCTACAGCAAGGCCCCCAGCACGCGGCCGCCGCGCATGGGCGCGGGCACGCCGGTGGTGCCCGGGTATGACAGCGGCAGCGCGCGCGTGACGCGTGCTGCCAGGACGGCGAAGCATTGCGCTTCCAGCGCATCGCCATTCCAGCCTGCGATTTCGACGGCGCGCACGGGTTCGGCCAGCACGGAGGAGAGGGCGCGCATGATGGCGGGGTTGCGCCGCCCGCCGCCGGTGACCAGCCATTGCAAAGGTGGTTCTGGAAAATGCCGCGACGCGGTGGCGACGCAGATGGCGGCGAAGGCGACCAGTGTGGCCGCGCCATCCTGCGGCGAAAGGCGATCGGCGCCGGCGTCCTTCAACGCGCGGTCGAAATCCAGCCGGTCCAGGGATTTCGGCGGCGGCGCGGCGAGGTAGGGGTGCTCCAGCATGCGCGCCAGCACCGCGCCATCGGCGGTGCCGGACAGCGCGAGGTGCCCATCCTTGTCGTAGTCGCGGCCGGTGGATTTGCGCGCCCAGTCATCCAGCGGGCCGTTCGCGGGGCCGGTGTCGAAGGCGATCAATTCGCCGCTGCGGCCGATGTACGTCACGTTGCCGATGCCACCCAGATTCAGCACCGCCAGCGGCTTTGGCAGGTCTGCCGCCAGTGCCGCATGCGCGATGGGGGCGAGCGGCGCGCCCTGCCCACCAGCGGCGACATCGGCGCTGCGGAAATCATGCACGACCGTCAGGCCGGTCAGCTTGGCGAGCAGGTTGGCATCGCCCACCTGCCAGGTGATGCCCTCGGCGGGACGATGCAAAATGGTCTGGCCGTGGAAGCCGAGGAGTTCGGTTTCTTCGCCAAGCTGGCGGCGGGTTTCGTCGCGGACCTTCTGCACGGCTTCGGCGTGGCGTTCGGTCAGGCGCTGCACCACATCGGCCAGGAAGGAATCATTGGGCGAAAGGTCGGGCGCACGGTCCAACAGCGCACGCAGGTCGCGCCGCAGCGCCGGCGCATAGGGCAGGGTGGTCGTGGGGCCCAAGCGCATGGCGCGCTCGCCACAGGTTTCCACCCAGGCGGCGTCCACGCCGTCCAGGCTGGTGCCGCTCATCAGCCCGATCGTCTTCAAGGAGCGAATCGCCAACATTTCTCCCGCGCCCCCGCTGTTTGGCGAAAGCTGTGCGCGTTGCCCGAGTCTTTGCAAGTGGGCATGGTGGGTGGATGGAACTCTCAGGACGCATCGCGCTGGTGACCGGCGCGCAGCAGGGCATTGGTGCGGCGGCCGCGCTGGCATTGGCGGCGCAGGGCACGGATGTGGCGGTGAATTGGCTGGATGCCAGGCCGGATGATCTGGCCGCGCAAATCCGCGCGATGGGGCGGCGCTGCGCCTTGGTGCAGGGCAGCGTGGACACGGTTGCGGGCGTGCGCGCGATCCATGCGGAAGCGTCGGCCTTGGGAACGCCGGACATCCTGGTGAACAATGCCGGTATCTTTCCGCGCTGCGATTTCCTGGCGATGGAGGAAGCCGAGTGGGACGCGGTGCTGGGCGTGAATTTGAAGGCCGCGGCCTTCATGACGCAGGCCTTTGCGCGGGCGCTTGCGGGGCGTGCGGGGGCGGTGGTGAACCTGTCCTCCAGCGCGGTGCGCGGCGATCCGCGGGGCGTGCATTACGTGTGCACGAAGAACGGCATTGTGGGGCTGACGCGTGCGACTGCCTTGGCGCTGTCGCCGCATATCCGGGTGAATGCGGTCGCACCGGGGCTGACCGATACGGCACAGCCGCGCTTCGGCAACAGCGATGATGAATTGGTGGCGCGTGCGGCCAGTTTTCCGGTGCCGCGCATGGGGCGGCCTGAGGAAATCGCGGAGCTGATCGCGTATCTGGCGGGGCCGCGCGCGGGGTTCATCACGGGCCAGGTCTTCCACATCAATGGCGGCATATACATGGCTTGAGATTGTGCTGCTGGCACGCGCCGTTGCAGCATGTCGCCATGAACGCAGCACCCCGCCGTTTCGCCGGCGTCTTTCCCTATCTTGTCTCGCCGATCGGCGCCGATGGCGCGGTGCTGGAAACGCCGCTGCGGAGCCTGTGTGAGCACCTGATCGGCGCGGGCGTGCATGGGCTGACGCCGCTCGGTTCCACCGGTGAATTCGCGTATCTCTCCAACGCGCAGCGGCGCGAGATCGTGCGCATCGTAGTGGACCAGGCGCGCGGCCGCGTGCCGGTGGTGGCCGGTGTCGCGGCCACCACCACCGCCGATGCGGTGGCGCAAGCGCGCGATTACGCGGCGCTGGGCGCCGACGGAATCCTCGCCGTGATGGAAGCGTATTTCCCGGTGCCCGAAGCCGGCGTCATCACCTATTTCGCCGCCATCGCCGACGCCACCGCGCTGCCCGTGGTGCTCTACACCAACCCGAATTTCCAGCGCAGCGATCTGTCGCTGCCGGCGATCGACGCGCTGTCGCACCACCCGCGCATCGTGGCCATCAAGGATGCCAGCACCAACACCGGCCGCCTGCTCTCCATCATGAACCGCACCGAGGGGCGGATCGATGTGTTCAGTGCCAGCGCGCATATCCCCGCGGCCGTGATGCTGATCGGTGGCGTGGGTTGGATGGCGGGGCCGGCCTGCGTCATCCCGCGCGAATCCGTGCGGCTGTATGAGCTGTGCAAGGCCGGCGACTGGGCTGCCGCGTTGCCGTTGCAGCGCCGGCTGTGGCGCTTCAACGAGCTCTTCGCGCAATACTCGCTCGCCGCCTGCATCAAGGGCGCGCTGCAACTGCAAGGCTTCGCGGTGGGCGACCCGCTGCCGCCACAACCCGCGTTGTCCGACGCGGGGCGCGATGCTGTTGCCAAGGCGCTCGCCTCCCTTGGATGACGATGATGACGACGCGCCGCTGCCCCAGGGCCGGCCCTACTACATCACGCCGGCAGGCCACGCCGCGATGCTGGCCGAACTGCGCAAGCTGTGGAACGAGGAACGCCCGAAGGTGGTCGAGGTGGTGTCCTGGGCGGCGGCACTCGGCGACCGTTCGGAGAACGCGGACTACCAATACGGCAAGCGCCGCCTGCGCGAGATCGATCGCCGCGTCCGCTTCCTGACCAAGCGCACCGAGGCCGCGGAAATCGTGGACCCCGCAGCGCAGACGCGGCGCGACCAGGTGTTTTTCGGCGCCACCGTCACCTATGCGCGCGATGACGACAGCGAAGTGACCGTGACCATCATCGGCCAGGATGAGACCGACACCGACAAGGGCCGCATCTCCTGGATTTCGCCGGTGGCACGCGCGCTGCTGGGCAAGCGCGTGGGCGATGTGGCGCGCGTGACATTGCCGGGCCGCATGGAGGAGGTGGAAGTGCTGGCCATCACCTACCCATGAAGCGCGCCATCATCACGCTGGGCATCGCGCAGACCTTTGCCTGGGGCGGCAGCTACTACCTGCCCGCGATTCTGGTGCGGCCGATGGCGCGTGAGCTTGGCCTGTCGGTGCCGATGATCTTTGGCATCATCTCCGCGGCGTTGCTGGCATCGGCCTTTCTGGGCCCGGCGACGGGGCGCTGGATCGACCGCCACGGCGGGCGCGGCGTGCTGATGCTGGGTGTGGTGGCGCTGTCCGCCGGTGTGGCGCTGATGGGCCTGTCGCAAGGGTTCTGGTCGTTGCTGCTGGCGTGGTCGGTGATCGCCTTCGGCATGGGCATCGGGCTGTACGAACCGGCCTTCGCGGCGCTGACGCGCATCTATGGCAAGGACGCACGCAGCGCCATCACCGGCATCACGCTGATCGCGGGATTCGCCAGCACGCTGTCCTGGCCGCTGACCATCTGGATGGAAGCGCATTGGGGCTGGCGTGGCGCCTGCTTCGCCTGGGCCGTGCTGCTGCCGGCGGTGTGCCTGCCGATGCTGACGCTATTGCCGCGCGCGCCGGCCGAGGTGCCAGGCGCGCCCGCCGCCGGCACGCCCGCCGGCCCGCCGCCCTCGCCGCGCGTGATGCTATTGCTGGTTATCATCTTCGCGGTGTCGGGTTTCGGGGCCTCGGCGATGGCGGCGCATATGCCGGCGATGCTGACGGTGATGGGTGCCGGAACCGCGGCCGTGCTGGCCGCGGGCGCGCTGCTGGGGCCGGCGCAGGTGGCCGCGCGCGTGCTGGATTTCGCCTTCCTGCGCAAGCTGCATCCGCTGGTCTCCACGACCGTCGCCAACCTGCTGCACCCGATCGGCGCGGTGATGCTGATGCTGTTCAACCTGCCGGCGGCCTTCGCCATCCTGCATGGCGCGGGCAATGGCATGCTGACCATCGCGCGCGGCACGCTGCCCTTGGCGCTGTTCGGGCCGGCGGGGTACGGCGCGCGCACCGGATGGCTGGTGATCCCCACGCGGATCGCCGGGTCATCGGCGCCGCTGCTGTTCGGGCTGATGCTGGAATATGCGGGCGCGCATGTGCTGTGGTTCACGCTGGTGCTGCACCTGCTGGCGGTGGGTGCGCTGTTGATGCTGGCACGAATCGTCCCGAAAGGATCGCCATGAACAAGGCTGTGCAATTGCGCGCGCGTATCGCGGAGCCGCGTATCCTGGTGGTGCCTGGTTGCTGGGATGCGCTGTCGGCGCGGATGATCGCGCGCGCGGGTTTCGAATGCGCCTTCATGTCGGGCTATGCGGTGAGTGCCGCGCGCATCGGGCTGCCCGATGCGGGGCTGGTCAGCTACGCGGAAATGCTGGGCGCGGGGCGCGATATTTGCGCCGCGGTGGAGCTGCCGGTGATCGGCGATGCGGATACCGGCTTCGGGAACCCTGCGAATGTGCTGCGCACGGTGCAGGGCTATGCGCAGGCGGGCTTCGCCTGCGTGATGATCGAGGACCAGGTGTTTCCGAAGCGCTGCGGCTATGCGCAGGGGCTGGCGGTGGTGTCGCGCCAGGATGCGACGCAAAGGCTGCGGGCGGCGTTGGATGCGCGCGATGCGATCCGCGCGGCAGGTGGCGAATTGCTGGTGATCGGGCGCACCGATGCGCGCAATGCGGAGGGGTTGGCGGAGGCGCTGTGGCGTTGCGAAAATTTTGCCGCGATGGGTGCCGACATCGTCTATTTCGAAGGCCCGGCGGATGAGCGTGAGATGGCGGAACTGCACCGGCGCGTGACTGTGCCGACCATGCTGGCGCAGGTGGAAAAGCCAGGCCGGCCCTGGCTTTCCGCCACGCAGGCGGAGGCGTTGGGATATCGGTTGCAGCTGCTCGGCCTCTCGCTGCTGAACGCCACGATCCGCGCGCAGAAGGAGGCGCTGGCGGAGCTGCGCGCAACAGGTAGCGCCACGCGGCGCGTGCCGTTTGATGAGCTCTACGAGACCGTGGGCTTCAACGAATACTACGCGACCGAGGAACGCTACCTCAGTCGCTGATCATCCGCGTGAGGGCTGCGTTGAAGCCATCCGCCGCTTCGTACATCACCCAGTGGCCGGCATTCTCGATCACCTCCGCGCGCAGCTCCGGCCGCGCCTCGCGCAGGATGGCGATGCGTTCGTGGATATGCGGATAGGCCACCGCGTCGCGCGCGCCCCAGATGGCGCGCATCTTGCCCTGCACGAAGGGCAGGCGGTCCTTCAATGACGCGGTGGAAGCAAACCCACGGCTGCGCAGCCGCGCGTGGCGCGTGTTCCACTCCTGGATGTCCAGCGCTTCGTCATCGATCAGCGCGGGGTCGTGGATCATCAGGCGTTCGAGGTTGATGCGGTTGGCTTCGCGCCGTTCAGCGCCTTCCTTGTCGCGCACTTTCAGCAGGTCCACGGGTTGGCGCGGAATGCCCAGAGAGGCCGCGCCGACCACGGTGTGCGTGCGGATATGCGCACCTTCGAGTGCGGCCAGATGCGTCCCGCAATTCGCGCCGAAGGAGAAGCCGCAACTGTCGTAGAAACGCTCGGCGCCCAGCACGCGCACGATGCCTTCGGCCAGCGCTTCAGCCACTGCCGACGGGTTCGGCCCGCCAGGCGGCATGGCACTTTCGCCAAGCCCCGGCATGTCGGGCACGATCACCGTGCGAAACTCGGAAAAATGCCCGATGTTGCGCGCCCAATGCCGCCACGACCCGCTGCCGCCATGCAGCAGCACCAGCACAGGCCCCGCACCCCAACGCCGCCAGGCAATCGTGCCATCACCACATGGGGTTTCGATGCGCTCCGCTACACGCTCCAACTCCGCAACACTCACCCGCTGTTCCTCCGCCGCTCCGCTCGCGCGACCCATGTCGTTGCGCCGAAGATGATCGCAGCGCCGACGAAGGTCCAGACGCCCGGCACATCGGAAAAAATCACGAAGCCCCAGAGCGAGGCCCAGATCAGCTCGACGAATTTGAACGGCTGTGCGGCCGAAATATCCGCCGCGGCGAAGGCGCGCGTCAGGCAGAAATGCCCGAGGCTGCCGATCACGCCGCAGGTCACCAGCAGTGTCCATTCCCATGTGCTGGGCCAGGTCCAGCCGGGGATGGCGATGGGCAGGCTGAACAGCGCCACCATGCCCGCCTGCCAGATCACGATCACCGCCGGGCTGTCATGCCGCGTCAGCGCCTTGGCGATCAGGAAGGAGGCGGCAAAGAGCGGTGCGGAGACCAGCAGCAACAGCATGGCCCAGCCGCCGGTGCCGGCGAAGGCCGGCGCCATCACCACACAGACGCCAAGGAAGCCGAGTGCCACGCCGGCCCAGCGGCGTGCATCGGTCTTCTCGCCGAGGAACATCACAGCACCCAGCATGATGAAAAGTGGCGTGGTGAAGCCGATGGCGGCGATGTCCGACAGCGGCACGAAGGGCAGGGCGGTGAACCACAGTGCCAGGCCCAGCGTGTGCGTGACACCGCGCCAGAGTTGCAGCTTCAGCGCCTGGGTTCGGCAGCCTGCGAGACCCAGCCGCAGGACGACCGGCAGCACCACCACCGCGCCGAAGAAATAGCGCAGGCATTGCACCTGGTAGACATCCAGCGTTTGCACCAGCACGCGCATGATGGCGTTCAGGAAGGTCAGCAGCAGACCCGCCAGCAGCGTGTACAGAATGCCCTGCATGGCGCGCGGCAGACGGGCAAAAGGGTCCATTCCCCGCAGCGTGACGTGCGGGCCGCCCTTGCGGAAGCCCCATGCGGCATTACCCTCTGGCCAACAGAAAGGCCGCCCCATGCCCGATACCAACCTGCCCAGCCTGAAATTCGCCATCGGCCAGCCTGTGCCGCGCCAGGAAGACCCGACGCTGCTGCGCGGCGAGGGGCGCTACACGGATGACGTCAACCGCGCGGGGCAGGCCTACGCGATGATGGTGCGCAGCCCTTACGCGCATGGCGTGCTGCGTGGCGTGGATGTGGATGCGGCGCGGGCGATGCCGGGTGTGCTGGCGGTCTATACGGCGGCGGATTTGGCCGCCTATGGGCCGATGATCTGCGTGCTGCCGTTGAAGAACGCGGATGGCTCGCCGCTGCGCAATATCCAGCGCGGGCCGCTGGCGTCGGACCGGGTGCGCTGGGTGGGTGACCCGGTGGCGGTGGTCGTGGCGGAGAGCCGCGCGCAGGCCAAGGACGCGGCCGAGGCGGTGGTGATGGATGTGGACACGCTGCCCGCCGTGACCGAGGCCAGCCAGGCGGCGGCGGCCACACCGTTGTATGACCATCTGCCCGAGAATTGCGTGCTGGATTTTCAGTTCGGCGACAAGGCGAAGGTGGCCGAGGCGTTTGCGAGTGCTGAGCATGTGACGCGGTTGTCGATCCGCAATTCGCGCATCGTGGTCTGCGCGATGGAACCGCGGGCGGCGATCGGCGAATGGGTGGGCGGGCGCTATACGCTGACCGTGGGCAGCCAGGGCGTGTTCGGGCTGCGCAATCAGATGGCTGGAATCATGGGCGTGAAGCCGGAGGAATTCCGGGTCTTCACGCATAATGTCGGCGGCAGTTTTGGCATGAAGGCCAGCGCCTATCCGGAGTATGCGTGCCTGCTGCATGCGGCGCGCGCGCTGGGCCGCGCAGTGAAGTGGACGGATGAACGCACCGGGAGTTTTGTGAGCGACGCGCATGGGCGCGACCATGAGGTGGATGCGGAATTGGCGCTGGATGCGGAGGGGCGGTTCCTCGCGGTGCGGCTGACCAGTTTCGGCAATATGGGCGCGTATCTTTCGACCGTGGCGCCGCTGATGGGCACGGGGAATTTCGTGAAGAACGTGCAGTCGAATTATGCGCTGCCACTGATCGAGGTGAGCACGCGCTGCATGGTGACGAACACCTCGCCGGTCAGTGCGTATCGGGGTGCGGGGCGGCCAGAGGGGAATTACTTTTTCGAGCGGCTGATCGAGACGGCCGCGCGCGAAATGGGTCGCGACGCGGTGGCGATGCGCAAGCTGAATCACATCCGCCCTGAAGCCATGCC
>JAAFHD010000103.1:8994-10035 GCA_013298245.1 Alphaproteobacteria bacterium | reverse complement strand
ACCCCCGATTGCCGATCCGAATGATGACCGGGCCGTCGATGCGCTGCTGGCCGAGCCGGCATTTCCGGCCGCCTTCCATCTGCTGGTGCAGCGCTTCCGCGAGGTGCATGTCGGCCATCTGTTGCACAAGGTGATCGCCAATGAACCGCGGCTGCTGATCACCCAGCACATCATTTCCCTGCACGCCGAGCACGACCCGCAGGACCCTGATTCCGGCCTGACCACGACGCGGCTGGTGGCGCGTTGCTTGGCGTCTGGGCTGATGTCGCGCGGGCGGGTGCTGGATATGCTGAAGCGGCTGCGCCAGGTAGGCTGGGTGGTGGATGCCGCCGCCGGCGCCGACCGCCGCATCACCCGCATGGAGCCGGGGGTGGAATTGATCGCCACCTACCAGGCGCGGGTCGGCATGTTTCTCGAAGCGCTGGAATTGCTGCGCCCGGATCGGCCGTGGCTGCGCATGCTGCACGACCATCCCGCCTTCTTTTGGATGCTGGAAGCCGAACGCGGCCGCATGGCCCTGGCGGAAGACACGCTGCGCGTGCGCCTGCCCGCCATCACGGCGCTGGCGATGCGCGAGAACGCCTATACGGCGATGATCCACCTGCTGCACGCGGCCCTGCCGCCCGAGCATCGTTTGCCCGAAGCCGGGCCGGTCTCGGTGAACATGGCGCATCTGGCGGACCGCATGGCGATGCCGCGCAGCCAGCTGCGCCGCATCCTGTCCGATATGGCGGCCGTCGGGCTGATCACGCTGCTGGATGCGCAAGGGGCGGTGCGGGTGGAGCCGTTGGCGATCCGCATCATCGCGCGCTGGTTCGCGATCCGGATCCTGCGCTTCGACCGCAATGCCGCAGGGGCGGCGCAGCAATTGGCACTGCCGGCATGAAGCGCCGCGCCGCATTGCTGGCAGCACTTGCGGGGCCGGCGATCGCGCAGTCGCGGCTGATGCGCCTGGTGGTGCCCTTCCAGGCGGGCGGCGCGGTCGATGCCTGGGGCCGGATGCTGGCCGAGGCACTCGCACCACGCCTCAGCCAGACCATC
>JAAFHD010000103.1:0-8984 GCA_013298245.1 Alphaproteobacteria bacterium | reverse complement strand
ATCCTGGTCGAGAACCGCGTCGGCGTCGCCGGCATGCTGGGCGCCGACCATGTGGCGCGCGCCGCACCCGATGGGCTGACGCTGATGCTGACCACGGATGCGCTGTTCCAGGTGCCCGTGGTGCTGCGCCGGCCGGTGCCGGTGGTGGCGCCGATCGGGCGGCTGGGCCATGCGACGGTGCTGTTCATCATCGGCCCCGAAGTGCCCGCGCAGGTGACGGACATGGCGGGCTTCCTGACCTGGGTGCGTGGTCGGCCGATGGCGCTCGGGCATTGGGGCGGGGGTGGTTCGGCGCATGCGCTGGCGCTGATGCTGGCGCAGGGTGAGCGGCTGGATGCCACCATGGTCGGCTATCGCGGCGAACCAGCGATGTTGACCGACATGCTGGCCGGGCGTTTCGCCGGTGGCTTCGGCACGCCGGTGACCTTTGGCGAGGCGTTGCAGGCAGGCCAATTGCGCGCGCTTGCGGTGATGGGGGCGGAACGCCTGGCGGTGCTGCCGGCCGTGCCGACCATGGCCGAACTGGGCCTGATGCGGGACACGGAATACCGCGGTTTCGGTGGGCTTTTCGGGCCGCCTGGCATGCCGGATGCGGTGCTGGCGCCGATCGCCGCGGCCTTCCGCGCGGCGGCGCAGGACCCGGTGCTGGTCGCGCGCATGGCGCGGATGGGCAGCATCGCGGGCCATGCGGATGCGGCGGGGTTCGCGGCGGAATTCGCACTGCGCGAGGCGCAGTGGCGCGCGATCGTGACGCGGCTGGATCTGTTCCAGTCGGAGGGCTGAGCTACTTCAGTGGGAAGCCGAGGTTGCGCAGCATTTCGATCATACGATGGCGCCCGCTGAGTGCTGCGGGTGTGCCGACGCGCTGCATCATGCGCGGTGTCCAGGCCTGGCGGCCCATGCCTTGGCGTTCGGAGAAATCGGCGAGTGTTTCGTCGTAGCGGGTCAGGGTCTCGGCCTCGGCGGTGATGCCGTATTGCTCGCGGTGCAGCACCAGGCGCTGGGGCAGGCGCGGCTTGATCTCGGTGGCGCGCGCGGGGTCGGGCCAGCCGAGTGAGAGGCCGAACAGCGCGACGGCGCCGGGCGGCAGGGCCAATTCCTTCGCGACTTCCTCCGGCTTGCTGCGCAGGCCGCCGACATAGACGGTGCCGAGGCCAAGCGATTCCGCGCCCACCACGCAATTTTGCGCGGCCAGCGCGGCGTCCACCGCGGCGACAATGAAGCTTTCCAGATAGTCCAGGCCTTCGAGCGTCTGCTGATGCCGTTCGCCCATGCGGTAGAGGCGCGAGAGATCGGCGACCCAGCACAGGAAGACCGGGGCTTGGGCGATGAAGGCCTGGCGGTTGGACAATTCCGCAAGGCGGGCGCGGCGTGCTGCGTCCTCAACCACGACAACCGAGAAGGTCTGCGTGTTGGAAGACGTGGCGGCCGACTGCGCGGCGGCGACCAGTGTTTCGATCAGGCCCTCAGGCAGTGGGTCGGACGAAAAATGCCGGCAGCTGCGATGGTTGATCAGCAGCCGCAGCACGTCGTTGAGCGCGGCGGCCTCGGGGATGTCGTCGCCATAGCGGGCGCGCAGCAATTCCTGGTCCATGGCGCGGCGTATGCGGCGGCCCGCGCTGGACAGCAACCCCGGCGCGGAACATCAAGGGCCATGTTCGAATGGCTTTTGTCACCGCTGGAATTCGGCTTCATGCGGCGCGCGCTGGTGGGCGGCTTGGCGCTGGCGGTCAGCGCGCCGGCGCTTGGCGTGTTCCTGGTGCTGCGGCGGATGTCGCTGACGGCGGATGTGCTGGCGCATGGCATGCTGCCGGGCGTGGCGCTGGGCTTTATTCTCGCGGGGCTGGCGGTGCCGGCGCTGGCGGCGGGCGGGCTGATCGCGGGGTTGCTGGTGGTGCTGGGCGCGGGTGCCTTGTCGCGCATGGCGGGCGGGCGCGAGGACTCCGCATTGGCCGGCCTCTATTTGGTGGCGTTGGCCGCGGGCGTGGCGCTGCTCTCCTGGCGCGGCAGCCCGGTGGAACTGACGCAGGTGTTGTTCGGCGCGGTGCTGGGCGTGGATGACGCAGCATTGTTGCTGATGCTGGGCGTGGCCAGCGTGACGCTGGTCTTCCTGGCCTTCGCCTGGCGACCCTTGGTGCTGGAATGCTTCGACCCTTCCTTCGCGCAGGCCGTGGGCGCGCGCGGCAGTGCGTGGCACCTGGGCTTCCTGGCCGCTGTCGTGCTGAACCTGGTGGGTGCGTTCTCGGCGCTGGGCACATTGATGGCAGTCGGGCTGATGATGCTGCCCGCCATCGCGGCCCGGCATTGGTCGCGGCAGGTGGGCGGCATGGTCTATGCGGCCGTCTTGCTGGCGGTGGGGGCTGTGTGCGGCGGGCTGCTTGCCAGCTTCCATGCCGATGTGCCGGCCGGCCCCGCCATCGTGCTGATGGCGGGGGCGTTGTGGGCAGTGTCGCTGCTAGGCGGCCCCGTGGACGGGCTGTGGCAGCGGCTGCGCCGGCGTCACCGCGACGGGTAGCGGCTTTTCCCGCCGCAGCGACAACGCATACAGCGTCGGCACCACGAACAACGTGGCCACTGTCGCCACTGTCAGACCGCCGATCATCGCCATCGCCATCGGGCCCCAGAAGGCGCTGGCGGTGAGCGGCACGAAGGCGAAGATCGCGGCCATCGCGGTCAGCAGCACGGGGCGCGCGCGGCGGACAGTGCTTTCGATGATCGCCTCGCGCGGGGTGTGCCCGGCCTCGATGTCCTGGCGCACCTGGTCCACCAGGATGAGCGTGTTGCGCATGATCATGCCGGCGAGTGCGATGACGCCAAGCAGGGCCACGAAGCCGAAGGGCGCGTCCATGATGAGCAATGCCGCGGCCGCACCCGGGATGCCGAGCGGCGCGGTGGCCAGCACCAGGAAGGTCGGGCCGAAGCGGCGCAGCAGCCCCATCAGCAGGATCAGCATGACGGCCACCATGATCGGGAACATGCCGAAGAGGCTGGCATTGGCCTTGGCGGATTCACCGGCGGCGCCGCCCACTTCCATGCGGTACCCGACGGGTAGGGCTGCGTTCAGCGCGGCCAGGCGGGGCAGGGCGGCGTTGGTGACATCGGGCGCTTGCAGGCCGGGGGCGACTTCGGCGCGCACGGTGATGACGGCTTCGCGGTTGCGGCGCCACAGGATCGGTTCCTCGGCGACGGGGACCAGGCGCGCGACCTGGGAAAGCGGCACCGGGCCTTGCGCGGTGGTGAGCGTGAGGTCGGCGAGGGCTGCAAGGCCGAGGCGTTCGGCGGCCGGCGCGCGCAGCACCACTTCGACGCCGCGATTGCCCTCGCGCAGCTGCGTGGCTGTGACGCCCGAGAGCAGCGCGCCCATGCTGGTCGCGACGGCCTGTGGCGAGAGGCCGAGCTGCGCGATGCGCTCGATGTCGAGTTCCAGGCGCAGGCTGGGCATGCGCTCGTTCCAATCGACCTGGGCGTCCACCGTGCCGGGCACCTGGCGAAGTGCTGCCACCCATTCATCGCCGAGTTGGCGCAGCACTTGTGGGTCCGGGCCAAGCAGGCGGAACTGCACCGGGTAATTCACCGGCGGGCCGAAATCCAGGCGCGAGACACGCACGCGCGCTTCGGGGAAAGCGCCGTCATCCGCCATCTGGATCAGGCGCGCGCGCAGGCGTTCGCGGGCGGCGATGTCACGCGTTTCGATCACCAGCTTGCCGAAGGCTTCATTGGGCAGATCGGGGTTCAGCGCCAGGAAGAAACGCGGCGCGCCGGCGCCGAGATAGGCCGCGAAATGCCGCGCATCCGGGTCATCGGCGATCGCGGTTTCGATGCGGCGGATGACGGTGTCGGTGGCGGCGAAACTGGCGCCCTGGCGGAGGTTCACATCGACCAGAAGTTCGAGCCGCTGCGAGATCGGGAAGAATTGCTGCTTCACCATGCCCATGCCGACGAAGCCGGTGGCCAGCACGCCGAGTGTGGCGATCAGCACCAGCGTGCGGTGGCCGATGCACCAGGTGACGGCGGCGCGGAGCGCGCGCGAGAAGCGGCCCTGGTAGTGGTCGTGTTCCGGGTGCGGCGTCACGCGCAGCAGCTTGGCGCCGAGCCATGGCGTGAAGGTGACGGCGACGATCCAGCTGGCGATCAGTGCCGCGCCGACCACCCAGAAAATGCCGCCTGCGTATTCGCCGGCGGTGGAGGGCGCGAAGCCCACCGGGATGAAACCAGCGACCGTGATCAGCGTGCCGGTCAGCATCGGGCCGGCGGTGCTGGTCCAGGCGAAGCCTGCGGCGCGCAGCTTGTCCCAGCCCTGTTCCAGCTTCACCAGCATGGCTTCGATCGCGATGATCGCGTCGTCCACGAGTAGGCCCAAGGCGAGGATGAGGGCGCCCAGCGAAATGCGTTCCAACTCGGTGCCGCGCCACAGCATGAAGGCGAAGACGAGCGAGAGGGTGAGCGGCACGGAGAGTGCGACAATGACGCCCGCGCGCGCGCCTAGAGAGAGGAAGGAGACCACCAGCACCACGCCGAGCGCGGCCGCCAGCTTGATCAGGAATTCGTTGACGCTCTCGGCCACGATATGCGGCTGGTCGGCGACCAGGTTCAGCGCGAGGCCCGCCGGCAGGTCGCGGCGGATGGTGGCCAGTTCCGTGTTCAATCGCTGGCCCAGGCGCAGCACATCCACGCCGCGTTCCTTCACCACTGAGATCATCACCGCGTTTTGCCCGCGGAAGCGGATTTCGGTCGAAGGCGGGTCCACGATGCCGCGCGTGATGGTGGCGATATCCGCCAGGCGGACAGTGCGGCCATCGAGCGGGATGGGCACGGCGCCGATGCTGGCCAGCCCGTCCAGTCCATCGGGCAGGCGCAGGTTGATGCGCGTGCTGCCGGTCTCGACCGTGCCGGCGGGCTGCACCGGGTTGTGGCGCGCGAGTGCGTCCAGCACGGCTTGCGGGTTGATGCCGAGCGTGGCGAGGCGCGAATGGCTGACCTCCACATGGATGCGCTGCGGTTGCTCGCCGTCGATCGCGACCTTCTCGACACCCTCAATGCGGCGCAGGCGAATGCGCAGGCGTTCGGCCTGGCGGACCAGCTCGGCATTATCCGCGCCGGTCAGCGCGATGACGGCGGAGTAAACGTCAGAATACTCGTCGTTGAAGAAGGGACCTTGGATGCCGGCGGGCAGAAGATGGCGGATATCCCCCACTTTCTTGCGCACCTGGTACCAGAGTTCCGGCACGCGGCCGGGCGGTGTGTTGTCACGCAGCAGCACGGTGATGACGCCCTGGCCGGGGCGCGCATAGGTTTGCAGCACGTCGAGATATGGCAAATCCTGCAAGCGGCTTTCGATGCGGTCCACCACCTGTTCCTGCACCTGTTCGGCGGTGGCACCGGGCCAGGCGACGGAGACGATCATCACCTTCAGCGTGAAGGACGGATCCTCCGCACGGCCCAGGCGCTGCCATGACATGAAGCCCAGCACCAGCACGACGATCATGGCGAAGAGGGTCAGGGAGCCTGCGCGGATCGCGGCCTCTGAGGGGTTGAAGCGCGTGTTCATCAGCGCAGCGTCCCGGCCAGACGCGTGTCCACCACGCGGACATGGTGGTCGGGCGCCAGAAGCTGTGGGCCCATGGCGACGATGCGCGCGCCGTCCTCCAAAGCGGCTTCGACCAGGGCGGTGGATTCGGCCAGCGCATGCACGCGCACCGGCACGGCGCGCAGGCGATTGTCGGGCAGCACGGCCCAGACCATGGGGCCTGCGCCGCGGTCATGCAGGGCGGAGAGCGGCACGCGCGCGGCCATCGCGCCCTGGGCGGAAAGGCGCACGGTGGCGGTCATGCCGAGCTGCACCCAATCCGGCGCGTCGGGGATGGAGAAGCGCGCGGCGTAGGTGCGCAGGCCCGGGTCGGCTTGGGCCGCGACCTCGCGCAGCGTGACGGGGAGCGCGGCGTCGGGGCGCGCCCAGAAGCCGGCGGCGGCGGCGCTGGTGAGGCGGGGGAGAAGGGCCTCGGGGGTTTGGATGAGGATTTCGCGTTCGGCCGGGTTGGCCAGGCGCAGGACGGGCGTACCCTCGGCCACCACCTGGCCGCCTTCGGCGAGGATGGCGGTGACGACGCCGGCGTGGGGGGCCAGCAGTGTTGCGTAGGAGAGGCGGTTGCGGGCGAGTGAGAGCGAGGCCTCGGCGCTGACCATGCGTTCGCGCGCGGCGCGGGCGGCGGCGACGCGCTGGTCGTTGAAGGCGGGTGCGACGTGGCCGGCGGCGAGCAGGGTTGCGCTGCGCAGGGCGTCGTTGGCGGCTTGCAGGGATTGCGCTTGCGCGGAGGCGAGGTCGGCCTCGGCGGCGCGGACGGAGAGTTCCAGGTCGCGCGGGTCGATGCGCGCGAGCGGCGTGCCGGCTTCGACGCGATCGCCCAGGTTGACCAGGCGTTCGGCAATGCGGCCGCCGGCGCGGAAGCCGAGATCAGCCTCGCGCCGGGCGCGGACGGTGCCGGTGAGTTGCGTGGCGGCCTCGGTCGGCGCGGGTTGGAAGATGGCCACCTGCACGGGCTTGGGCGGTTCCTCGCGGGGCGCTTCGGCCTGCTGGCGCGGCTGGCAGGCGGCGAGGAGGAGGAAGGCGAGGGGCAGGATGCGTGGCGGCATGGGGAATCTCCTTGCCGCTGAGTATGGACTGATGAAAATCGAAAATCAACAGTCTTTAGCGAATGCCGCGCTTCAAACCCGCAACGAAATAGGCGAGCGTGATGCGCATATGCTCGCGCATGGCGTCCTCGCCCTCACCGATGCGCATGCATTCCTCGACCATCATCGGGTGGTGCCAGGCGAGCGTGACCTGCTTGAAGGCCATGGCCGCGAGCGCCGGATCGCCATCGGCGAATTCGCCCGATTCCATGCCGCCACGAATGACGGATTCGGACAGGGCTAGGAAGCGTTTGATGTAGCTCTCGATCACGCCCCAATGCTCGCCGATCGCGGCAGCGACCATATCATGCATGCGTTTTTCGTTGAAAAACAATTCGATGGAGGAGGACCGGAAATGTTCCGCCATGGCGTGGAGCCGCTCGGCGGCGGTGCCTTTCGCCTGCGCCGCGGCCTCGGCGCCGATGAACAGCGCGGTCAGCAGGCGTTCGGTGATGGCTTCGTTGATGGCGCTCTTGGAGGGGAAGAAGCGATACACATTGGCCGGTGACATGCCGAGTTCGCGCGCGATATCGGCAACCGCGGTCTTCTGGTAGCCCATGGAGCGGAACAGCCGCTCCGCCGTATCGGCGATGCGGTCGCGGGTCGTTGCGGGTGCGGTGCTACCATCCATGGCGTTTTTTCTTCTGATGAATGACGTCAATCATCAATGATATCCCCCACCGCACCCCTTGTCCAGCGCCATCTCGCCCCGCACCCTGCGCCAAACAAGGGAGGGCGCGATGCCGCTGCCGCTGAATACTGAATACCTCTTCACCATGGACATCTCGGTCGGCGCGCCGCAAGGCGTGGGCGATGCCGGGCGGCATGAACTGCGCATCGTGCCGGTCACCGGCGGCACCGTCACCGGCCCCGCGCTGAGCGGCGAAATCCTGGGCGGCACCAGCGCCGACTGGCTGCGTGTGGAACCTGACGGCACCGCGCATATCGATGTGCGCCTGACCATCCGCGCGGCCTCGGGCGGCCTGGTCTACGTGCAATACGCGGGCATCCGCACCGGCGCGCCGGAGGTGCTGGCGCGGCTGGCGAAGGGCGAGGTGGTGGACCCTTCCGAATACTATTTCCGCGTGGGCCTGCGCTTCGAAACCGGCGCCAAGGAGCTGGCCTGGATGAACCGCATCATTGCGGTTGGCGTGGGCGCGCGCCCGCCTTCCGGCCCGCGCTACGACATCTACGCGGTGCGCTGACTGCGCCGTTTTCTCGACCAGCGGCTGAAACTGCCGCTGCTGCGCGTGGCCGATGCGCTGGACACGCATGGCAGCCTGCTGCGCGCGTCGGCCGCGCTGGGCGTGGGACAGCCGGCGCTGACGCGCGCGCTTCAGGAATTGGAGGAGATCGCGGGCACGCGGCTGTTCGAACGCCATGCGCGCGGCGTACGGCCGACGGAGCAGGGCGTGGTGCTGATCCGCCTGGCGCGCCGCGTGCTGGCGGAAATCCGTCGCGCGGATGAGGCGCTGGATGGTGCGCCCGCGACACTCGCGATCGGCGTGTTGCCGGTGGCGGCGGTGGGTGTGTTGCCGGGCGTGCTGATCCGCCTGCAAGCGGCCCAACCGGCGCTGCGCCTGCGCATCACCGAAGGGCGGATGGAGGAGTTGCTGCCCCTGCTGGCGGCACGCGAAATCGACCTGGTGATGGGCCGCCTCTACGCGCCCGCGGTGCCGGATGCCTTCACGCGCGAGGCGCTGTGGGAGGAACCGATCAGTGTTCTGGCGCGCGCCGGCCACCCGGTTCTGCGCGGCCGCGCGACGCCGGCGCGGCTGGCGCGGCACAGCCTGGTGCTGCCCACCATCAGCCAGCGCGTGGGGCAGGAAACCGACCGGTTGCTGGCGCAGCTTGGCCTGTCCGCCGAGGGTGCGCTGCGCACTTCCTCCTACGGGCTGATCCGCGAATTGCTGCTGTCATCCGACCATATCGCGGTGATGCCGCGCTCGATGATGGTCGGCGATCTCGCGCGCGGGAGCTTGCGTGTGGTGGCGCTGCCGGTGGATGCGGCGGCGCGCCCTGCCGGGCTGGTGCTGCCGGCCGATCCGCCGCCCGGCCCGGCGGTTATCGCCTTCGTCGCGGCCTTGCGCGCACACCTGGCGACCCTTGCGCGACATATGCCGAAAGCTGATACCTCACGACCACGAAACGATAAGACGGCGCGCGCAGCACAGCGCTAGAACCCCGCCCGGAGAGACGCCATGGATGAACCCTGCATGGACATCGCCCATCTGGGCCATGTCGAGCTGCTGACGCCGAAACCTGAGGAATCGCTCGCATTCTTCGTGGATGTGATGGGCATGACCGAGGCCGGG
>JAAFHD010000101.1:1416-10083 GCA_013298245.1 Alphaproteobacteria bacterium | reverse complement strand
TCGATGGCAGGGTTTGGCCCGCCAAGCTGCCGCCCTTCACGCCCACGCCAATGGCCGGCGAAGCGGTGCGCGTGATCAACGTCGTGTCACAGGTGTTGATCGTGCGGCCCGAGGTGGCAGGCGCATCGAGCGGTCCAGAATAAGCCGAGCGGCGTTCGGCAGTAGAAAGCAACACGACCGGTAAGAACTGCTTCCGGCCCAGCGCAGACGCGCAAAACACGGTCCCTTCTAGCGAGATACCGCTTGCATCCCGCCGCGCAATCGCGCATACGCCCCCCGTCGTCGGGCGAAACCCCGCCGCGCCGGGCCGCGTGAATCGCGGCGCCTGCCTTTCTGCTTCGATGCAGCGGCATGGCGCCCTGGGCCTGGCGCCTTCCCTGGACATCCCATCGATGCGCCCCGCCACGCGGGCGCGTCGCAGATCAGGCGGATCAATCCGCCAAGCCGGATTTGTGCTTTCCATGACCTTTGTTGAACTCGGCCTCGCCGAGCCTTTGCTGCGCGCCCTTCAGGAAGAGGGCTACAGCGAACCCACGCCCATCCAGGCGCAGACCATCCCCGCAACGCTGGCCGGCCGTGACGTGCTGGGCATCGCCCAGACCGGCACCGGCAAGACCGCGGCTTTCGGGCTGCCGTTGCTGCATCATTTGGCGGCCACACCTGGCCGGCCGCCGCGTGGCGGGTGCCGCGCGCTGATCCTCTCGCCCACCCGCGAATTGGCGAGCCAAATCGCCGAAAGCCTGCGCGCCTATGGGCGGCATATGGGCCTGTCGATCGGCGTGATTTTCGGCGGCGTGCCGCATGGCGCGCAGCGGCGCATGCTCAATGCCGGCATTGATATCCTGGTGGCGACACCTGGCCGTCTGCAGGACCATATCGATCAGGGCGATGCGCGCATCGACCATGTGAAATTCTTCGTGCTGGACGAAGCCGACCAGATGCTGGACCGCGGCTTCTGGCCGGCGGTGCGCCGCCTGCTGCCGCGCCTGCCGAAGGAGAAGCAGACGCTGTTCTTCTCGGCCACCATGCCGACAGAAGTGTCCAAGCTGTCGGGCGAAATTCTGCGCAACCCGGTCCGCGTGGAAGTGACCCCCGTGGGCACGCGTGCGGAACGCGTGGAGCAATCCGTCATTCTGGTCGAACAGGACCGCAAGCGCACGCTGCTGGCCGTGTTGCTGCGCCAGGAAGGCGTGGAGCGCACGCTGGTTTTCACCCGCACCAAGCATGGCGCGGACCGGGTGGTGAAGCAGCTGGAACAGTCCGGCATTTCGGCCGTCGCGATCCATGGCAACAAGTCGCAGGGGCAGCGGGAACGCGCGCTGGAAGCCTTCAAGACCGGCCGCGCGCCGGTGCTGATCGCGACCGATATTGCCGCGCGTGGCATTGATGTGGAGGCGGTCACGCACGTCATCCAGTACGACATGCCCGACACTGCGGAAGCCTATGTGCATCGCATCGGCCGCACCGCGCGTGCGGGTGCGACGGGGGTTGCGATCGCGTTGTGCTGCAATGAGGAACGCGACCAACTGAAGGATGTGCAGAAGCTGATCCGCCAGGACATCCCGGCGAAGGATATGCGCAACAGCATCGATGCGCCGACCGATCGCGCGGCGCCGGCGCCGGGGCGTGTGCGTCCGGCGGGGCGGCCCCAGCAGAATCGCGGGCGGCCGCAGCGGCAGGGGCAGCAGAAGCGCTACGCGTCCAGGTAGGGCGCGCGCGAAAAAAGCCCCCGAGGGGTGCGGCCGGTTTCGGGGGGGAGAGGAGGAAGGGCCGTCACCCCCCGGGGAAGTTGGGCCAGCAAGTGCTGGCCTTCCGGGAGAGACGACACCGGCGAACCGGCGTCCTGGACGTTATGGGGCCTGGTTCGTGAAGCGGCGGTAAACGCGGCTGGCGATTTTCAATCGGCCAGCCAGGTGTCGAGATTGGCGCGGACGAAGGCGTCGTCGGTCAGTTCCGGGTAGCGGGTCACGACGGCCGAGATCAGATCGGCCTGGCCGGGTGAGAGGCCGTCATTCGGGTCCAGGCACCAGATGCCCTCCAGCAGGCCCTGGCGGCGCAGCACCTCGTGGCAGCCGGCGATGCAGCCGTGGAAATTATTCGCGACATCGAAGATGGCGGCGTTCATTTCTGTGACCTGGGCGTCCAGTTGCATGGTGGCCAGCGGGATGCCAGCCGCGTGGTCAACCGCCGCTTCGTTGAAGACGCGCACCGCCTGTTGCGTCCAGACCGACCAATGCCCAAGCAGCCCGCCCACGATGCGCACTGGTGCCTCGCACCCCGTGGCGCGCAGCGCGAAGGGTGTGACCAGGTCGCCCACAATATGGTCGTCATTGCCGGTGTAGAGGGCGACGCGATCGCGCGCGCCGGATTCCAGCAGGCCGCGCACCACATCCAAAGTTGCGTAGCGGTTGAAGGGCGCGATCTTCACCGCGACCACGTTTTCCATCGCGCAAAAGCGGCGCCAGAAATTGGCGGACAGCGCCATGCCGCCGACCGCGGGCTGCAGGTAGAAACCGAAGAGCGGCATTTCCTCGGACACGATGCGGCAATGGTCGATGATGTCGTCCTCCGACGCGCCCTTCCACGCGGCGAGCGACAGCAGCGCGGCGTGGTAGCCAAGGCTGCGCGCGATGCGCGCTTCGGCCACGGCCTGCGTCGTGCGGCCGATGACGCCAGCAACCAGTAGTGTCAGTGGATCCTTGTTGGCCGCCACCTGCGCGGAGATGCGCAGCACAGGCTCATACAGCCCGACATCGCGGATGCCGAATTGCGTGGTGTGCACGCCCACCGCAAGCCCACCCGCGCCCGCATCCAGATAGTAGCGCGACAGTGCGCGCTGGCGTCGCGCATCCAGTTCGCGTGCGGCGTTCAGCGCCAAGGGATGCGCCGGAATCGCGGTGCCGCGCGTGAGCCGCGCATGCAGCCCGTCGGGCCAATCCTGCCACTTCAGCCCCATCAGAACCTCCCGTCGCGCACTTCGAATTTCGTGGGTTTGCCGAGCGCGCGGCCGCCTTGCGCGACCCATGCCGAAACCCAGTCGATCATGTGCGCCAACGGCACTGTCGGGTAGCCGAATGTGGCGAAGGCGCGGGCGGCGTTGGACAGCAGCGCGTTGGGTGCTTCCTCGCCCGCGAAGGTCACGTCGCGCCCCATGCGGCGCGCGAATTGCTGGGCCAGCCAGCTGATGGAAACTGTCTCCGGCCCGGTCACGTTCAGGATGGGGCAGGTGGTGTCGGCGCGGGCCAGCGCGCGCAGCGTCCAGGCATTGGCGTCGCCCTGCCAGATGACGTTGGCGTGGCCCATCGCCAGCGGCACCGGCACGCCATTCCAAACCTTGGTCGCGACGTCGTGCAGCACGCCGTATCGCAAATCGATCGCGTAGTTCAGCCGGATGCCGAAGGTGCGCGCGCCGGAATGTTGGAAGGCGCGTTCGCGCCCGAGGCAGCTGGCGGCGTAATCGCCGATGGGGGCGGGTGCTGTGTCCTCATCCGGCGCGGGGCCGTTGACGGGCAGCATGGGCAGCACATTGCCGGTGGAGAAAAACACGATGCGGCTGGCGGCATAGCGCGCGGCGACACGCGCGGGCAGCAGCACGTTCATCGCCCAGGTCAGGGCTTCGTTGCCGGTGCTGCCGAATTTGCGCGCGGCCATGAACACGACGTTGGGTGCATCGGGCAGCGACGCCAGGTCGTGCATCAGGTCGGCGGTGACGCACTCGATGCCCCAGCTTTCCATCCGCGCGCGCAGTTCGGGTTCGGACCAGCGCGCGACGGCGATGACGCGCCGCGCCGGGTCGGCGCGCTTGGCCATGCGGCAAAGTGTTGGCCCCATCTTGCCCGCGGCACCCAGCACCAGGATGTCGCCGGGCACGCGCGCCAGGTCTGCCACCAGTGCTGGATCGGGGCGCGTCATCACCTCTTCCAGCATGGCTTCGTCGGTGATGATCATGGCCAGTTGGCTTTCGGCATCGCCTCCATCGTGGCGAAATCGGGTTCGATGGTCGCACCCAATCCGGGCACGTCGATGCTGTCGAGTTCCAGCATGCCGTCGCGGATCGCAAGGCGCGGGCCGCGCGATGTGTCGGCGTAGAGCGTCGGGTGGGCTGCGAGAAAACGCGCAGCTTCTGCGCGCGGGCGGCCGGCGAAACCATCGACGAAGTGGTGCCCGTTGCGCTCCACATGCGGCAGGCCGAGCAGCGACACCAGCGCCAGGTCCTGCTGCACGCACACGCCCGCCAGCGTGGTCAAATCCTCGGCCGACATGAAGTAGCGTTCGCGCCCTTCCTCGGCGTTCCACATGCGGCAGCGTGCGAGGTTGATGATGCTGCGCCACACGCCCTTGCACGCCTTGGACGACACGCCGGCATAGCCAAGCTTGCGGCCGGTGACGAAGGCATCGAGCGGCCCGTCGCTTTCGTCGATAATGACGGGGCGCGCGGCGGCGAGTGCGGCCATGCCGGTTTCCAGCGCGCGCGCGCGTTTCACTGGTTGTTCGATGTAGATGATGGAGGCGCAGAGTTTTTTCAGCCGCGCATCAGCCTCCATCGCGCGCCACAGCGCCAGCGCGCCTTCCGCGTCTTCGTACTGTTCATTGCCATCCAGCGAGGCGTGGTAGCCGCCATGCATCCGGTCCAGCACGGAGGCGATGGCGGCCAGGCGTTCCACATCCGCCGCGATGTTGCCGCCGACTTTCAGTTTCCAGTAGCGATGGCGATAGCCGTTCGCGACTTCTTCCAGCGTTTCCGGCAGGCCGTCATTGACGCGTTCGGATTGATCCGCGGCGGTGATCGGGTCCACCAGGCCCACCGTGTGGCGCGCGTGCAGACGGCGCAGCGGCTGCGCTTCGGCCAGCATGCGCGGCAGGTCGAAACCGGCCAGATCAGGCGCCACCGCATGCGCGCCCATGCCGCCGATATTCGCGCGCATGCCATCCCAGAACGACACGCCATGCAGCTTCAGCAACGCGTCCAGCATGGCGCGGTCCAGCAGCGCGCGGCCATAGCTCGCGACCAGCGGGTTCAAGGCTTCAGCACCCGCCGCTGCCGTGACGGCCGTATAGGAATTGGCGAAATGGCCGAAGGCGGTGTCGGCGCCGGTGGTCGCGGCTTCGGCCAGTTCCAGCGCCCGCCGCAACTGTTGTTCATTCTGCGCATCCGACAGCGCCGGGTTCTTGTCGAACCATTTTGCGGCCAGGCTTTCGGCGGCGATGCCCCAGCCCTCGCGGCCGTCTTCCAGGCGGATGCGCGCGCGCACCACCGCCTGGCGCCCATGCGTGACGGTGATGACACCGAAGCGAAATGGCAGCCGCAATTTGAACGGCCATTCCAGCCTTTGTGTTTCTATCAGGGTGAAGCGCGGGGCGTCGGTCATGCGTCCAGGATTCCTCGCAGATAGCCGATGGCGCGCGCGGCGGAGGTCGCGCCATCAGGGTGATAGTCGAAAGGTTCGACGGCGCAGAAACCGGCGTATGCGGTGTCGCGCAGCGCCGCGAAAACTGGCGCGAAGCGGTCGCTGCCTTGGCCAGGCGCGCGGCGGTTGCGGTCGTTCAGATGCACATGCGCGATCAGGCCGGAGGGGATGTGCCGGCGCAGCAATTCGGCCGCCGGTTCCGTCTCTCCGTTTCCGGCGGCGCTGACGTCCAGCATGGTGCGCAGCGCGGGGTTGTTGATGCGGCGGACGATCTCCATCGCTTCGGCCACGGTGCGCGCCCAGTTGGTCTGCCCGGCATCCAGCGGTTCCAGGCAATAGGTCAGGCCGTGTGCGGCGGCCCATTCGCCGGCGCGTGCCATGGCGTCTTCGGCGCGCGCCGCGTCGCCATCGGCTGCCACGTGTCGCTGCTTTGGCGAGCCATGCACCAGCAGCGTGGCGCCCAGCCCGGCAGCTAGTGCGATCAAGCGCTGCATCACGTCCAGGGTGCGCGCGCGCAGCGCGGTGTCGGTGATCGACAGCCCTGTGGGTGCCACCAGCAGCCAATGCAGCGATGTGATCGGCGCGCCTTCGTCCTGCGCGATGCGGCGCAATTCGGCGATGCGCGGGGCGGGCAGCATGTGCGGCGCTTCGGCGTCCAGCGTGAAGGGTGCCACTTCCAGGCCGTCATAGCCGAGTGCGGCGGCAAGCCTGGCTTGTTCGACGAAGGGCAGCGTGGCCACCACCTCATTGCACAGCGATATCCGCATCACGCGCTCCCCCGCATGGGTGATTCCTGCGCCTGACGCCGCGCTACGTCCAGCCTTGACGCCGCGCGCCAGGGCGCGACGCTGGGCGGATGCGACCCGCCACCGAAGCCGATCTGCCACGCGCTGCCGCGCTGTCCGCGCGGATCGGCTGGAACCAGGTGGCGGCGGATTGGCGGTACTTCCTGCGCGATGGCGCGGTCGCGGCCATTGATGATGGTGACCTTGATTGCCTGGCGGCGACCGCGGCGGTGCTGCCATACGGCGCGTCGCTGGCGTGGATTTCCATGGTGCTGGTGCGCCCCGATCGTCGGCGTGCGGGGCTGGCGACCGCGTTGATGCGCTGGGCGATCGCGCGGCTGGATGGCACGCCGGGCATCGCGCTGGATGCGACGCCGGCGGGGCGAGAGGTCTATCGGCAGCTGGGCTTTCGTGACGTGCTGGGCTTTGCGCGCTGGTCCGTGCCGGATGCGCTGCCGATGCCCGATGGCGCCGCGCCGCGTGCCATGACGGGCGATGATTGGGCGGGTGTTCTGGCGCTGGACGCCGCCGCTTTTGGCGCGCCGCGCGCGGCGCTTCTGCAAGGCTTCGCGGCCCGCGCGCCGGGCGCGGCCTTTGTCGCGCCGGGCGGCTTCGTGCTGGCGCGCGATGGGCTGCGCGCACCGCAGATCGGGCCGGTCGTGGCGCAGGATGCGCCCACCGCGATGGCGCTGATCGCCGCTGCGCGCAACGCGTTGGGCCGAGCCGCCGTGCTGGACCTGGCCGATGCGGCGACGCCTGTCGCCACCTGGCTCTGCGCGCATGGCGCATCGGCGCAGCGCCCCTTCACGCGCATGGTGCTGGGCGAGATGCCGCCCACCAAACCTGGACAAAACTTCGTCTTCGCCGGCCCTGAGTTCGGTTGACGCGGCTGCCTGCACGGTCGCACCATCGCAACAAAGCGAGGAAGGAAAAAACCATGTCCACCACCCGCCGCAGCCTGATGGCCGCATCACTTGCCGCGCCCGCGATGGTGCAGGCGCAGGGCACGAATTGGCGCCCGGACCGGCCCGTGACGATCATCGTGCCATGGGCCGCGGGCGGTTCCACCGACCAGATGGCGCGCGTGGTGGCGGTGGAGTTGGAGGAGGCGTTTGGGCAGCGTTTTGTGATCGTGAATCAGCCGGGGGCTTCGGGTTCCATCGGCACGCGCAATGCGTTGCAGGCGGCGCGCGATGGGATGACCTGGGCGGCGGGGGCTGCGGTGGATGTGGGCTGCTACAAGGTGCTTGGGTTGCTCGATACCGAGCTGCGGGATTGGCACCTGTTTTTCACCGTGGCGAATGTGAACACGATCAGCGTGAATCCGGCTTCGGGCTTCCGCGATTTCGGCGCGTTGTTGCAGGCGTTGCAGCAGCGGCGCGATATCGCGGTTGGCACGGCCGGCGTGTCGTCGGCGGGGCGCAACATGATGGAGACGATCCGCCAGGCGGCGCCGGGCGTGAATTATCGGCATGCGACCTATGATGGTGGCAACCCAGCCGTGCTGGCCGCCGTTGCGGGCGAAGTGCCGGTGGTCGCGCAGCTGCTGGTGGAGATGGCGGAGATGATCCGCGGCCGGCGGTTGATTCCGCTGGCGGTTCAGGCGGAGAACCCGATCACCTTGCAGGGTTTTGGCGAGATTCCATCGGTGCGGCGGTGGCTGCCGAACATGCCGGCGCCGCTGAATTATTTTGGCATTTGGGCGCCGCGTGGCGTGCCGGAGCATATCGTCGCGTCCATGTCGCAGGTTTGGGAAAGCCGCATCCGCAACAGCGCGCGCCTGCAGGAATACGCGCAGAACCGCGCGGCTGTTTTCGGCCCGCTGCATGGGCAGGCGGCGCATGATGCGGCCTGGGTGATGGTGCGGCAGACGGCCTGGTTGTACTTCGATGCGGGCACGGCGCGCGTCTCTCCGGATACGGTGGGCATCCAGCGGCTGTGACCGGCACGGATCGCCGCTTCGGCATTTTCTGGGTGCTGCTGGGTGTTGCGATCACGGCTGAATCCTGGCGGATGGATCGGCTGGAACAGCAGCATATCAACCCATGGACAGTGCCGGGGTTGGTGCCGGGTTTGCTGGGTGCGGTGATCGTGGTTTTTGGGTTGGTGTTGCTGCTGCGCCGGCCGGTGGCGGCGGAGGATCCGCCGGCGGCGGAGCCTTGGCGCGTGGCGGCCGCGATTGCGATCACGCTGGTTTTTGGCGTGGGTGTTGTGGGCTCGGGCGTGCCGTTCTGGCTGGCGGCGGCGGGCTTCGTGTTCAGCGCGATCATGATCTTTGAATGGCCGGAACGGCGCGCGGCGGGCACGCTGGCGCGAGGTGCGGTGAATGCGGCGTTGATTGCCGCGGGTGCTTCGGCGGCGGTCACTCTGACATTTCAGAATCTGTTTCTGGTGCGGTTGCCCTGATGTTCGAGGGGCTGGAAATGCTGGGCATTTCCATCGTCGGTTTCGTGACGCCCAAGGCGCTGGTCTAT
>JAAFHD010000101.1:0-1406 GCA_013298245.1 Alphaproteobacteria bacterium | reverse complement strand
TGGCGCGACGCTGCTGGGGATCATGGTGGGGTGTCTGCCGGGGCTTTCGGCCACGCTGGCGATTTCGCTGTTGACGACGCTGACCATCAAGCTGCCGCCGAATGATGCGATCCTGATTTTGATCTGCGCTTATGTCGGCGCGATCTATGGCGGGTCGCGCAGTGCGATCCTGTTGAACATCCCGGGCACGGCGGCGAATGCGGCGGCGTGTCTGGATGGGTATCAGCTGGCGCGGCAGGGGCAGGCCGGGCGGGCCATGGGCATCGCCACCACGGGCAGCGTGGCGGGCAGTATTTTTGGCATCATCTGCCTGGCCATTCTGACGCCGGCTTTGGGCGAGGTCGCTCTGACATTTCAGAGCTACGAATTCTTCTGGTTGGCGCTGTTCGGCGTGATGATGTCGGGCTCCATCACCGGGTCTGATCCGCTGAAGGGGTGGATCATGGGCATCCTTGGGTTGTTCGTTGCGCAGATCGGGCAGGACGGCATCCACGCGCATGAACGCTTCGCCTATGGCAGCGCGGATTTGGCGGGTGGGTTGTCGTTGATTCCGACGCTGGTTGGTGCATTTGGTTTCGCTGAAGTGCTGACGGTGATGAGTGAGCGCGCATCGCGCCCCAAGGTGCACACGGTGGATAGTGTGTGGCCGCGTATTCGCGATGTGCTGGTGTATTGGCGCACCATTCTGCGCAGTGGGGTGATTGGTGTTTACATCGGCATCCTGCCGGGTGTGGGCGAAGATATGGCGGCGTGGTCGAGTTACGCCGCCGCCAAGCGCGCTTCGAAGCATCCGGAGGAATTCGGCAAGGGCAGTGTGGAAGGCCTGATTGCGGCGGAAACCGGCGATAATGCCTCGATCCCGGGCGGCATAATTCCAGCACTCGCGCTGGCGATTCCTGGCAGTGCGCCGGCCGCCGTGCTGCTGGCGGCGATGATCATCCATGGTGTGAAACCCGGGCCGATGCTGATGATCGAGAACCCGCAATTCGTCTATGACGTCGTGACGATGAACCTGTTTGCGACCATCGGTATTTTGTTTTTCGGACTGTTCCTGGTGCGGCCCTTGCTGCTGGTGCTGACCATCCCGCGCAGTGTGATCATGCCGATCATTTTCGTGTTGTGTGTGGTGGGGTCGTTCTCGATCGCGCAGCGGTTGTTTGATGTGTGGACCATGCTGGGCGTGGGGCTGTGTATCTTCTTTTTGCGCCGATACGGCTATCACGCGGCGCCGTTTGTGCTGGGGCTGGTGCTGGGGGATTTGCTGGATAAATCGCTGCGCCGTGGCCTGGTGATTTCGGATGGCGACCTGACGCCGTTCTTCACGCGGCCGGTCTCCGCGGTGCTGGCGGTGCTGGTGTTCGTCACGCTGGCGATGAGCATTCCGCGCGTGAACGCGGCGGTGCGTG
>JAAFHD010000099.1:9367-10141 GCA_013298245.1 Alphaproteobacteria bacterium | reverse complement strand
CGCGCGCGGCGGGGGCCAGCGCCATGCGCGCGGCGGTGTCGGCGTCCAGGCGGCCGGCGGCGTGCAGGGCGCGGGCCTGGTCCTCGATGGGCGTGCCGGCGGCGCCGAGTGCCTCGGGCAGGTCCAGCAGCGCGTCGAAGCGACGATTGGCCAGGGTGCGACGGCCGGCATGGTCGTGCACCGCGATGCCGGCGGTCATTTCCTCCAGCAGATGCGGCAGCAACAGGGCGGCCAGCGCGTCCGGCGGCGGGGCGGTGAAGGCGTCGGGCATGTGTTCCAGGCGTTTTTGACAGGGGAGCGTAGCAGGGTTGGCAGCGGAGTTCTGTCGCGTCTGTCGCGCGGGCGGTTGACGCCCCCTTGCCCGCCACGCAGCCTGCCGCGCGGAGGACCACGCCATGCCTGAAGCACCGCTGCCGACCGAATTCGAAGCCTATCTGGACAGCATCCGCCGCCTGGTGCGCGAGGTGCTGATCCCCGCCGAACCGCGGCTGGTCGGCCAGGATTTCCTGCCCGAGGACCTGGCGCAACGCCTGCGCGACATCGGGCTGTTCGGCATCTCCACGCCCACGCGCTGGGGCGGCCTGGGGCTGTCGATGGAACAGCAGGTGCGGGTGATGTTCGAGGTCACCTATGCATCCGCTGTGTATCGTGCGCGGTTCTCGACCACGGTGGGGCTTGGCGTGCAGCCCATCCTGCACAATGGCACCGATGCGCAGCGCGCCGAATGGCTGCCGCGCATGGCCAGCGGCGAGGTCACATCCGCCTTCGCGCTGA
>JAAFHD010000099.1:0-9357 GCA_013298245.1 Alphaproteobacteria bacterium | reverse complement strand
GGGCCGGCAGCGATGCCGGTGGCGTGCGCACCCATGCGCGGCGCGAGGGCGATGACTTCGTCATCAACGGTGCGAAGCGCTACATCAGCAATGCGCGCCAGGCGCAGGTCTTCATCGTGATGGCGCGCACCGAGCCGGGGTCTCGCGATGCCGCGGGGATTTCCGCCTTCATCGTGCCGGCCGGCACGCCGGGCCTGACCTGCGGCCCGACCGACCGCAAGATGGGCCAGGACGGCGCCGAGACGGCGGAGGTGTTCTTCGACAATGTGCGCGTGCCCGCCAGCGCGCTGATTGGCGGGCGTGAGGGCGGCGGCTTCAAGACCGCGATGCGCGGCATCAACTATGCGCGGTTGCATGTGGCGGTCACATGCGTGGGCCAGGCCCGGCGCCTGCTGGACGAGACGGTGGCCTATGTGAAGCAGCGCCAGCAATTCGGGCAGCCCTTGGCGGAATTCCAGCTGGTGCAGGCGCATCTGGCGGACAGCCGCGCCGATGTGCAGGCGGCGCGCAGTATGATCCTGGAAGCCGCGCGCGCCTTCGATACCGATGGCGAGGCGAAGGGCGAAACCATCACCGACATCGCCTGCTGCAAGCTGTTCTCGTCGGAAATGCTGGGGCGCGTGGCGGACCGCGCGGTGCAGCTGCATGGCGGGGCGGGCTATATGCGCGGCATGGTGGTGGAACAGCTGTTCCGCGATGCGCGGCTGTTCCGCATTTTCGAAGGCGCTTCGGACATCCAGCGCCTGGTGATCGGGCGCAGCATGGTGCGGGGCTGAGCACAGGATCGGCCCGCCAGGGTGGCGGACCCGAAATCCGCCATTATGCTGTTTCTAGGCGTTCCCAGATGGCCGTTTATGTAAGTAAATAGGCCAATAATTGGTAGCCTGCCGTCCCCACATGGTTCCCCTTGCCCCTGACCGTTCCCACACGTATTGTGGGAACAGCGGTGGGAACGGTGGGAACCGAGACATGGGCGAACTGACAGCACTCGGGTTGAAGGCGAGGCTTGCGGCACTGGCCAAGGCGCGGGGCAATGGTCCGGTGCGGATCGGCGCTGGCGCCGGCCTGCATTTGCTGGTGAAGCCGGGACAGGCAGCCGGGACGGGCGCATGGGTGCTGCGCCTGACTGTGGGGGGAAAGCGCCGTGACATGGGCCTTGGTGCATTCCCACTGGTGGGGCTTGCGGATGCGAGGGGCGCGGCGCTGGCAGCCCGCCGGAAGGCAGCCGATGGCACGGACCCCATAACAGCCCGCGCGGACGCCAAAGCCGCCTTGGCACCCGCTGCGGTCGTCACGTTCAAGGCCGCCGCCCTGGCGACAATCGAAGCCAAGCGGGATGGATGGAGCAACGCAAAGCACGCCGCGCAATGGACTGCCACGCTAGAACAGCACGCCTTCCCCAAGCTGGGCAGCAAGCCGGTTGCGGCGGTTGACGTGCATGCCGTGTTGGAAGTGCTGGCCCCCATCTGGACGACCAAGCCTGAGACGGCATCGCGGCTGCGCCAGCGGATTGAGACGGTGCTGGACTTCGCCAGTGCGAAGGATTGGCGGGCTGGCGACAACCCTGCCCGGCGGCGCGGCAAGCTGGCGTCGCTGCTGGCGAAGCAAAAGGCCAAGGGCAAGCGGGTGCAGCATCATCCGGCGCTGCCGTGGCAACAGATGCCCGACTTTATCGCGGCGCTGGACACGCTGGACGGCATGGGCGCCCCGGCGCTGCGCTTCGCCATTCTGGCCGGCGCCCGTTCCGGGGAAGTGCGCGGGATGCGCTGGCGGGAAGTGGATATGGCAGCCCGGGTATGGGCTGTTCCGGCGGGCCGCATGAAGATGCGGGAATTGCACCTGGTTCCGCTCTCGGGTGCCGCGATGGATATGTTGGCCGCCTGCCGGCCTGACCCTTGTGACGGCGATGCGCTGGTTTTCCCTGGCGGGCGGGCCGGCGTGGAACTCTCTGACATGACGCTATCGGCGGTGCTGCGCCGGATGAACGGCAAGGCCGGTGGCGAGCGTCCACGGTGGTGTGACGCGGCCGGCGCGGCTGTGGTGCCGCATGGCTTCCGGGCCAGCTTCAAAAGCTGGACGCTGGCCCATGGCTGGCCGGACCATCTGTCTGAGAAGGCCTTGGCGCACAAAGACAATAACGAAGCCCGCGCCGCCTATGCCCGCGAACCCCTAACCGAAGAACGCCGGCCGATGATGGAGGCTTGGGCTGCACTCTGCACCCGGGCACCTGCCAGTGTGGCGAGCCTGGACGCCGCACGGGCCGCGAAGATGGCCATCTGACCCGATGCCAATAGCGCCAATAGTGCCGAAAGGGTTGCGCGTTCAGGCAGTGCGCGTGGAAACGCGCCCCCTTGCTAATCCCGCTAATCTGCTAATCGGCCGGGCGCTGGGGTGGCGATGACATTGCGGGGCGATGCCCTGCCATCCGCGCCGGGCGGCACCCGGCAAAGGGCGGCCGGTGGTGGTGGTGATGACACCCCACCGGCCTGACCCCGAACATGTGAGGGTCACATGAACGAGGCTATTGCCGAGACTACCACCGAAGCCGCGCAAGGCGCCCGTCCCGCAATGCCATTGGATTCGGCGATGGACTTGGTGGACAACATGACATGCTGGTTGGCCGATCTTGAAGGCGCGCTGGAATGCCTCCGCGTTGTTCTTCTGCCGGACAAGCTGGGCGCGCCGCCGTCCCATGGTTTCTGCCTGAGCGCGGCGGACAAGGCGCATGAACACATAGCGCGGATGCGAGACGAACTGTCGGCATTGCTGCACCCGCTGGCATGCGATGAACGGCGTGCGAAGCAGGCGGCGGACAAGGCAGCGCGCGAAGCCGCCGCCAACACGCCCGAAGGATTGAGAGAGGAAGTCGCGCGCCTGGATGGGGTGGCGGCGCTGGTGAACGGCTGGGCGGCCGAAGCGCGGGAGAAGGCCATGGCGGCGCGGGAGCGTGCAGCATGACCACCGCCAGCATCACCCCTGAGCGCATGACGGAACTGAACGCCGCGATGGCTGCAACCCCGCAACGCGTGCGAACCCTCCGCCTGCATCTTGGCCTATCGGAAGCGGAGATGGCCGGGCGGGCGGGCCTGTCTCTGCGGGCGTATCGCTACCTGGAAAGGCGCAATCGGCAGCGCAGCCATTTCATGGTGTTCCATAGCATCACCATGGCAACCGGGGTTTCCACGGATTGGGTGTTCACCGGCTGCGCTGGCCCGCCCTATTCTGCGGCGGGCCGCAATGATGCGGTGCCGCTGGGCATTGATCGGCGCCCGCTGCCCCGTAAGGGGCCGGCGGGCGGGGAGGTTGCGGCATGAAGGCGCAACCCGTTTCCCTCTCGGACCTGGACATCTTCGCGCAATACGCCTTCCGCATGGCGATCACCGAGGAACTTGCCAGGGTGCCGGGCGATACGCCGGCAGAAGTGCCCTTCGCGCGCGCCATGGCCAGGGTGCAGGCGTTTCTGGCGGTGGCGGGAACACCGGTGACGCCAGCATCGAAAACCACGCGCGACTCGGGTGTGTGATCGGGTAGCGTGACACATGGCGGGGCAGGGCCGGCCAGCCCGCGCGGAACCCTACCGCGCTGCCCCGCCGCCTTTCCCATAGGGGCGCGCCAAGGGGGCGAATGTGTGGATACCGCCGGGAGAGCCTTGGTCTGAAGCACGCCAAACAGCGCAACACGTCCTTGCCATGGTCCTTTTGCATCAATCGGGCATCCAGCCTCGCGTCGAACTGGACGGTGCGCGCATGTATGATCAACTGGGGGTTGCGTGCTTTTACGGTGCGATGTGGGAATACCATGCAACCGCCGCGACGAGTGCGGACCATGAGGCTCTGGCAGCTGTTGAGCGCAGTGCGAGGGCACTGGACGCGGCAATGAGTCGATTGGTGGCTGGCGAGACGCCCGCGTTCCTGGCGTTCTCCAAGGCGCACATGGCGCATAAGGGTAATCGCCACGACCCGTTTCAAACACCATCAGCGCAATGGACGTTGGATGCAGGCCCGCAGATTGCGGCAATCGCGAATGCTGCCCGTCAACAGTTGCACGTTGACGAAAAGGCCGCTGCCACATCTCCCGCGCGGCGGAAGAACTCAAGCGGCAAGGCTTACCTACTGTGCGAAGCGCTGCCGGTCATTTTCGCTCGGCATGTCTGCGAACCGACGTGGACGCCCGACAGTGACACGGGCAGCACGTCGCCATTTCTGCGGTTCGCTCGCACCGTGTTCTTGTGGGATGGCCGCGCAAACCTATCCGACGGAGCGATGATGAAGCTGCGTGAGCGATGGCAGAGGCAGCACGGCAAGCGCCAAATTTGACATTGGACATTTAGTGCGTTCGCTGCGCGACGGTGTCGAATACCGGCGCTGCCATCACCTCTGGCACCAACAACCCATGACGCAAAGGGAATCATCCCGCTGCACCATGGGAGCGCCGGCACATGCCGAACCTCAATTTCATCAACCGCCAGCCGCCGGCCTTGGTGCCACTGCCGCAAGGGCCATCGGTTTTCGGGTGGTCGCGCAGCACAACCTATCGCTTCGCCGCTGACGGCCACATCACACTCAAGAAAGTCGGATCGCGGACCTACATCGTGAGCGAAACCGCGCTGGCCTACATCGCCAGTCTGCCGGTGATGACGCCCGCCACCGATCCGCGCCGGAAGGTGGCCGCATGAACCGGAAGCCGCCACCGCCCCCACAGGGCCGCGCCCCAAGCCAACCGAACGGTTCAGCCCGCTTGATTGCCGAGACCGAGGAACTGATCGCGCTCAGGGCCTACTTTGTGGCTACGCGCCAATACGAAGCCGCCGCCCTCGTGGGCTGTGACCTCTACGGGGTGATGAAGCGTATCAACGACGCACTCGGATCGCGCGGCATGTGCGGGTGTTGCGGTGGTGCAAAGTGATGCGCGCGCTGCTGAACCTCGCACCCTTGGCCGGCTTGCTCGCGCTCGTGGCGCTGGCCGGCCTGCTGCGCCTTCCGAACCCCTGAAACGCAACACGCCCCCGGCTGGGAACCGAGGGCGCGGCGAACTGTGTAGGCGTCTTGGCGGACGCCATTCAAATACGCGGATCGCAGCGTTTTCGCAAGGTTTCTGGCGCGGCGGCATGGAGAAACACCATGCTCAACACGCCTTCCAACACGCGCACACAGCGCCCGAAAGCCCCACTGGCGGCATCCGCCGAACCCGTGCGCCTTGCCTACCTCCCCGGCCTACAGAACGCCCGTGGCGAGTCCCTGGCCGCCCTGGTGGCCGGCCATCCGCGCCGCCCCATTTTGTTGCGCGCATTCCCCACCATCACCGCCGCCCTGGCCGCCCTGCGCGAACTGAATGCGGGAGGCGCCGCATGACCGCCCCCTGCATCACCGCCATCATCCCGGTGCCCAGCATCATCGCCCGCCGCGCATGGGAATGCGCCCTGGACCTTCGCGGCGCCCCCGCCACCAGCCCCGCCGCCGCGCGATGGCTGCATGACGTGGCGCGCCAAGGCCCCGAGGCCATCACCTGGCAGGATGCCGGCGCGCTGTTCCGCCTGCATCGCCACCACCGCCCGGTGCGCGCATGACCGCCGCCGCCATCGCCGCCCGCCTGGGCCTGCACCGCGCCGGCCGGGGCTATGCCGGCGCCTGCCCAGCCTGCGGCTACCGCGACGGGCTGCGCGTGAATGAGAAGGCCGGCCGCACCCTCTGGTGGTGCGCATCCTGCGGCGCCAACCCCGACCTGACCGCCGCCGTGCTGGGCCACAGCGCCCCCGCCACGCCGCGCGCCGAACCTGACCACGCGGACCGCACCGCCCGCGCCCTGGCACTCTGGAACGCGGCCATGCCTGCCGCTGGCAGCATCGCGGAACGCTACCTGGCCAGCCGCGCCCTGCCGCTGCCCGATGGCGCCGCGCTACGCTTCCTGCCCGATGCCCGGCACCCATCCGGCGCCCGCGCATCCTGCATGATCGCGCTGGCAGTGGACGCCACCGGCCAGGGCCGCGCCATCCATCGCACCTATCTGGCGCCTGGCGGCACCGGCAAGGCCGCGCTGGACCCGCCGCGCGCGACACTCGGCCCCATCGGCGGCGCCGTGGTGCGGCTGTGCCAGTGGCGCGCCGGCCTGCCGCTGGTGATCGGGGAGGGGATTGAAACCGCGCTCTCCGCCGGCGTGCTGTTGGGCGCGCCGGCTTGGGCCGCGCTCTCGGCCGGGAACATGGCGCGGGTACCGCTGCCCGCCGCGTGCATGGATGTGATGATCGCGGCCGATCACGACCCGCCTGGCCAGCGTGCCGCATGGGCCGCTGCTGATGCCCTGGCCGCACCTGGCAGGCGGGTGCGGGTGATGACGCCCGACACACCGAACACCGACTTCAACGACGTTCTGCGGGCGCGTGGCGCCATGGAGGCAGCGCATGCTTGATAAACCGAACCCCATCACCGGGCCTGGCCACAGCGCGATGAATGGCGGGGGATTTTTCGCCACCGAAGCCAACACGTGGCCCGCACCGGATATGACGTTGGCGCAGCGCGAAGCCTTGCCGCCACCGGCATGGCCACAGCACCTATTCCCCAGCTGGTGGGCCGGATACCTGGCGCGCGTCGCCGAAGCCCGGGGCTGCCCGGTGGATTTCGTCGGCCTGGCCACGCTGGCGGCACTCGGCACGCGCATCGGCAATGCCCGCTGGGCGAACCCCTGGGGAGAATGGCGAGAGCCGCCGATCATCTGGGGTGCGGCTGTTGGGCTGCCGTCCAGCGGCAAATCCCCGGGCCTGGGTTCGGCACAAGAGGCGATGGCCGCCGTGCAAAAGGAACTGGATGCCGATTGGGAGGAACGCTACCGCGATTTCCGCACCCAAGCGGCCGAAGCCGCCGAAATCCGGCGCGTGTGGGAAGGCGAAGTCAAGGCAGCGGTGAAGAATGGCGTCCCGGCGCCGCGTGAGCCGCAAGGCGCGCGCGAACCAGATGCCATCATGCCCCGCCGCACCTTCACAACCCAGCCAACAACCGAAAGTGCGACGCGCCTTTGTGCCGCCAATCCGCGCGGCCTGCTGTTGTTCCGCGACGAACTGGCCGGATGGCTGGGCGACATGGACCGCTACAGTGGCGGTGCCGGCGGCGGTGATCGGGCCTTCTGGTTGCAAGCCTATGGCGGCGCGCACTGGCAACCGGACCGGGTGAAGGATGGCGACCGCCCGGTTGTCGTGCCGCATCTGTCATTCGGCATTCTGGGCGGTATCCAGCCGGACCGCCTGGCATCGGGGATGCTGGCCGGTGATGATGACGGGCTGGCGGCGCGGTTCCTCTATTGCTGGCCGGCCGCACGCCCACCCGTGCGCCCCGACCAAGCGCCACCACCACCCCGCCTGGAAGCCGCGCTGCGCCGCCTGGAAGGGCTGCAATGGCAAGGCCCCGCGCCGGTCTTGATGCGGTTCACACCCGACGCGCAGAACGCGCTGCAATCATGGCGCGAGGAATGCGCCGCCATGGAGGGCAGCGCATCGGGGTTGTTCCTGTCATGGCTGGGCAAGATGCCGGGTTTCGCGGTGCGCCTGGCGGTGGTGTTCCGCCACATGGCTTGGCTGGCCGAAGCGGATCACACCGCGCCGCCCGAAGATGTGGACCTGGACGCCATCACCCGCGCCTGCGCCTTTCTGGGTGACTACGCCCTGCCCATGGCGCGGCGCGTGTTCGGTGAAGCAGCCTTGCCGGCAGCGGAACGCGATGCGCGGCGGCTGGCGCGGTGGTGGATGAAGCAGCGCCCGCGCCCCGGCACGCTCAACGCCCGTGAATTGCGACGCATGGCCGATGGCCCGGGCATCCCGACGCCTGAACGCGTCATGGCCGCGCTGGGCGAATTGGAAGCCGCTGGATGGTGCCGCAAGGGCACTGGCAGGCAGGGCGATAACCCGGGCCGCCAGCGTGCCGACTGGCACATGAACCCCGCCATGATGGAGGCCGCGCCATGACGACCTGGCGCGCGCATCTGGCGGTGATGCTGGCCCGCGATATCGGCGCCGCACCTATTGGCACTATCGGCGCTATTGGCATGGGTGCGGAGACGCTGAATGCGCTGGATGGGAAGGCCGCCACCGACCCTTTTGGCACTATTGGCACTATTGGCATTGGGGTTGCGGGTGAAATCGCCGCCCATCTGCGCGCCGCTGAAGCCGCCGCCAAAGCCCTGGCCGCCGGGTATGGCGATGGCGAACACGACCAAGCCGAACGCGAAGCCCTGGCCGCGTTCTATGCGGCCGATAGCACACCCCATCCCCAGCGCCCCGCATCACAGTCATTGCCATCGGAGACATGCCCATGACCGCCACCCTGGCCCGCGTGGCCAAGCTGTTGCCCATGATGGGCAGCGATAACCCTGCCGAAGTCACCGCCACCGCTGGCGCCATTGGCCGCGTGCTGACTGGTGCCGGCATGACATGGCACGACCTGGCCGGGCATGTGGCCGCTGCCCAGCCGCCGGCCTTCACCTTCCACAAGCTTGGCCCGAGAAATGCCCGCAAGCTCGTATCGATCATGACCGGCAGTGGACGTCTGACACCTTTGCAGGTTCAGCGGTGCGAAGCGTTCCGCGCGCGGCTGTTGGCGCAGGGCAGCAAAGCGCACGCCATCTCTGCCGAGGATGCCGCATGGCTGGATGAACTGTGGCGGGAGAGCATGAAAGGGGGTGTGGGATGAACGGGGAAAACTCCCGCGCGCATGCGGGCGCGCGCAACAGCGATATGACACCCGATGAAACCCGCGTGCGCGTGCAGGCGCCCGCGATGGCTGTTGTGTCGGTGGCCGTGCTGCCTGGGGATAGGCGCACGCCGCGTGCGCTGGTGAAGGTGCGTGTCGGGCCGGTGGAAATCGCGTGCAGCTATGCCCGACTGCGCCGCCAGCGATGGGAGGTGCTCTATCCCAAGGGGGCGGATGGGGAGGAAGGCATTGCGCTGCCCGAGGATATCGAAAGGGAACTGGTTGAGATGGTCCGGGCCGCTGTGGAAGGGGATGCCGAAGTGGCACGAGGCTTGCGGCGGTGGTGGTGATTGTCCCGGGCTGAACCCCGCCAGCGCATGACAAATTGTGGGAACAGATGTGGGAACAGCGTCTATTACGCCTCACAAATCTAAAGAAAGGGCTGATATCTGGCGGACCCGAAAGGATTCGAACCTTCGACCTCTGCCTTCGGAGGGCAGCGCTCTATCCAGCTGAGCTACGGGTCCCGCCAACCTTCACTACCGCAACGCCCGCCGGCTGCAAAGCGCCGGCTTCACGAAGCCCCACCCCGCGCGCATCCTGACCGCAAAGGCAGGAAGGAAACCACCCATGCGTCCACGCATCGCGATCATCGGCGCCGGCGCCGTCGGCGGTTATGCCG
>JAAFHD010000010.1:7903-22378 GCA_013298245.1 Alphaproteobacteria bacterium | reverse complement strand
GCCTGGTGGGACAAGCCCGACGGCCCCGCCATCCGCGCCGCTTGCGAAGCCAGTCTCAAGCGCCTGAACACGCCGTATCTGGACCTGTTCCTGATCCACTGGCCGTCGCCCGCGCTGCAACTGGCCTCCGCGCTGGAGGGCCTGGCGCGCCTGCACCGTGACGGCCTGGCGCGCGCCGTGGGTGTGGCGAATTTCCCGCCGGGATTGTTGCGTCAGGCTGTGGCGCTGGGCATCACACCCATCGCCTGCAACCAGGTCGAACATCACCTCTATCTCGACCAATCGCGCCTGCTCGAACTCTGCGCCGCGCACGACATCATGCTGACCAGCTACACGCCCCTGGCCAAGGGTCGTTTCCAGGACGACCCGGTCGTCGCGCGAATCGCCGCCAAGCATGGCGCCACACCCGGCCAGGTCGCGCTCGCCTGGGCGCTCTCGCGCGGCCGTGTCGCCGTCATCCCCAAGGCCGCCGGCCGCGCCCGCCAGGCGGAAAACCTAGGCGCCGCGCAGGTCACGCTGGACGCCGATGACCTGGCCGCCATCGCCGCCCTGCCCAAGGACAAGCGCCTGGTAAACCCCGATTTCGCACCCGATTGGACGGCATGACTTGCGCATCCCCCGCCCATCGGGGATAGCCTAGGGCGTCAAACGGAGCACCCGCCATGGCCGAAACCGAAGACGAGGACCTGCCCGATCTCGGCATCTCGCTGGAGACGGTCGCGACAATCGCCGATCTGCTGAACGCCCTCGATGAAGACGAGGACGAAGACGACAGCTTTGACGACGATGACGAGGAGGAGGACGTCGATGACGAAGACGACGTCTCCGAGGAACTCGTCGAGGAAATGATCAACGAGCTGTCGGAACCCGAACAGGCCGCGCTGGTGGCCCTGGCCCTGGTCGGCCGCGGTGATCACGAGGCCGAGGAATGGCCCGCCGCGCTCAAGGCCGCCGCCACCCGCAATGCGCGGTCTGACCCGGCGGATTATCTGCTCAACCTCGAAGGTGCCGGCGAATTACTGGCCGAGGGACTTGCCGCCTTCGGCATCACGCTCGAGGAGATCGAACGATGAAGCGCATCATGCTGCTGGCCATGCTGGCCGCGACCCCCGCGCTGGCGCAAAGCTGGCCCAACGACACCGGCATCAGCCGCGACGGTTTCCGCGGCTCGATCGACGCCTTCGACCGCTTCCGCGCGCAAGACAACCCCCGCCTGCACGGCGAAGAAGCGCGCGACCGCGTGGGCGGCTGGCTGGACGGCGTGCGCGGCTTCCTGGCCGACCAATACGGCAAGGTCGGCCAGCGCGACCCCGGTGCCACGCAATTCTTCAACCAGCGCCGCGACTGGGAGGGCGATCTGCTTCGCCGCCGATGATGCACCGCTTCGCACCCTTGCTGCTGCTGGCCGCCTGCGTGGATGCACCAGCACCTCCGCCCGCCGCGACCACCACCGCGCCGGCCGTTGTCGTCACGCGCTATGATGGTGGCTGGACGGGCCAGGCGCAGCGCGATTTCGGATCGGACAGCGAATGCGGCCCGGCGCGCCGGCCGGTCACGCTGAACGTCTCTCAGGGCCGCGCGGCCATGAACCTGCCGCAAGGCGGCGAAGGCGCCGGCACGGTTTCGGCCGAAGGCGCCGTCACGCTGCGCAGCCGCCTGGACGCCGCGCAACGCGCCGAGGGCCGCTTCGGCCAGACAGGCTTCACCGCGCGCATGCTGACGCGCAGCTGCGCCTGGACCATCACGCTCAATCGCGTGGGCTGATCACAGCACGCCCATCACCCGCGGCAACCACAGCGCGATTTCCGGAAACACCACCACCAGCGCCAGCGACACGAACATCGCCAGCACCATCCAGACCACCCATGGAATGGTGCTTTCCATCGTGACCCCGGCGATGCGGCAGGACACCATCAGATTCACCGCCATTGGCGGCGTGAATTGCCCGATCGCGATCTTCATCGTCAGCAGCACGCCGAACCACGTCAGGTCCCAGTGGAAGGCCTGCGCGATGGGGATCAGCACCGGCAGCAGGATCAAGAAAATCGACACGCCGTCGAGGAACATCCCGATCACGATCAGCGCCAACATCAGCAGCGCGATGGTGCCGTATTCGCCAAGGCCCAGGCCGACAATCCAGGTGGCGATGGGCTGCACGATGCCGAGCGTGGATGTGGACCAGGCGAAGACCGACGCCAGCGCGATGACGATCAGAATCACCGCCGAAAGTTCGCCCGCTTCCACCAGCATTTCGTACAGGTCGCGCAGCGTCAGCGTGCGATAGATCACGAAGCCCACGAACAGCCCGTAGAACACCGCCATGACGGCCGCTTCAGTGGGCGTAAAGGCGCCGATGCGCATGCCGCCCAGGATCACCACCGGCGCCAGCAGGCCCCAGATGGCCTCGCGAAAAGTGCGCCAGACAGACAGCGCTTCCTCGCGCCGCGCCTGGCCGCCGAAATTGTGGATGAAGGACAGCGCGACGATCGCGATGATGATCGCCACACCTGCCAGGATGCCGGGGAACATGCCCGCCATAAAGATCGCCGGCACCGACACGCCCGGCACCAGCACCGCATAGACGATGAAGGCGATGGAGGGCGGAATCAGGATGTCGGTCGCGGCCGCAGCACCCACGGTCGCGGCGATGAAGGGGCGCGGGTAGCCGTCTTCCGACATGCTGCGCGTGACCACCTGGCCGACGGCCGCGCTGGTCGCGGGACCACTGCCGGAGATACCGCCGATGACCATCGCCACCAGCACCGCCACACTGGCCAGCGCGCCACGCCCTGCACCAACGATGGCGCTGGCGAAGCGCACCAGGCGCAGTGCGACGCCTGTGCGGTCGAACACACTGCCCACCAGCACGAACATCGGGATCGCGATCAGCGGGTATTTCGCGATGCCGGCATAGACATTGGTCGGCACCGCCAGGATCGATTGGTCCGCCAGCAGAATCGCGAAGGTTCCGGCCAGTCCCAGCGCCACGCCGATCGGCACGCCGGCCAGCAGCAGCACCACGAAACCAGTGAAGAGAATGGTGCCGATCATGCGCGCAGCATCCGCCCCAGCGCGCGCAGCATCACGGCCACCGACAGCACAGGCAGCCAGCCCGTATACCACCATTGCGGGTGGCCGAGGCCGGGTGTCAGCACCTCGAAGCGGTATTCATCCCAGGCCAGTTTGCCGCCCCACACCGCCAGCACGCCGAACATCAGAATCACCAGCAGCATCGCGCCGATGTCGAAGGCGCGGCGCGTGCCGGGTGCGCGGCTGTCCACGCAATAGCCGATGCGGATGTGGCGGCCGGCAGCGACCGCCAGGCCGGTGCCCAGCATGGTCACCACCACCATCAGCGCCACCGAATATTCCTCGGTGAACGCCAGGCTGATGTTGGTGACATAGCGCGAAAACACATTGGCCGCGGTGATCAGCGCGATCGCTGCCATGCCGGCCGCGATCAGGACTTTTTCCACCGTCAGCGGCACGCGCGTTTGCGGTTCGGGCTCCGGCGCGAAGGGGTCGTCGCTCACGCCGTGGCGCGTTGCACGATGGCTTCAGCGCGGCGCACAAGGTCCACGCCGACCTGTTGCGCCCAGCGGTCGTAGACTGGGCGCGTCATCTCGGCGAAGGCGCGTTTTTCGGCCGGTGTCAGTGTCACCAGTTCCACGTTGCGGCGCGCCAGTTCGTCGAGCGATGCGCGGTTGCCATCGATGCCGATGCCGGCGCGGCTGCCCTCGATCTGCACGCGGGCGGCTTCGCGTGCGGATTCGCGCACGATCTCGCGGTCAGCGGGGGTGAAGCTGTTCCAGACCTGCTGGGACACGGCCATGATCCCGGCATCGGCGCAGTAGTTCCACGCCGTCATGTGGCGCTGCGCCAGCGTGTCCATGCGGAAGGCGAGGAACAGGTTGATGGGGTTTTCCTGGCCGTCCACCGCGCCGGTGGACAGCGCCGGTTGCAGGTCGGCGAAGGACATCTGCAAGGGGTTGGCGCCGAGTGCCGTGAAGATCTCGTTGAAGATCACGCCGGCGGCGAAGCGGATGCGCAGGCCGCGCATGTCGGCCGGGGTGCGGATGGCGCGGCGCGAATTGGAGATTTCGCGGAAGCCGTTCTCGCCCCAGGCCATGGGTTCGATCTCGCGCGTGCGCAGCGCGCGGAACAGCGTCTCGCCGATTTCGCCATTCACGATGGCGTCGAAGCCGCGATGGTCGCCCAGCAGCCAGGGCAGCGTGAACAGGTTCATCTCACGCACCTGCGGCGCGATGTTGATCGTCGAAAAGTTCACGAAGTCGATCACGCCCTGGCGCATCGCCACCAGCTCGCGCGTCTGGTCGCCGCCGACCAATTGGCTGCCGGGATAGACGCGCACATTGATGCGCCCCTGCGTGCGTTCGGTGACCAGCTCCGCCCAGCGGAAGGCGCCGGCGGCGTGCGGAATGGGGCGGTTGCCGACGGTCGAGAGCTTGTACTCGCTCTTATAGGCCTGCGCCCGCGCCACGACGGGAAGGGCAAGCGGCGCGATCATCGCAGCGCGACGGGTGATGGTCATGGGCAGTCCTCCTCATGGCGCTTGGCACGCCGATTTCTCTCGGCGCAGCATGCGAAGATGCGCGGCGCGGCACAAGGCCCAAGATTTTTTCGCGCAGCCGCGAACCGTTTTGCGCCTCCGCCCCCTCTTGTGGTCGTGGGCAGCCAAACCGGCGGCTTGCTGTGAGAAGGAAGAGACACATGCTGTATCGAAAGAACGTCCGCGGCCGCGAACAGATTCTGCGCTTCGTCGCCGGCGGCGCGATGATCGCCTGCGGCTTGATCGGCCTGGCCGGCAATCCGGTGGGCTACCTGGTGGCGGCCGTGGGCGTGGTGACGGGCCTCACCGGCCTGTTCGGCTATTGCCCCGCCTGCGCGGTCGCCGGCCGCAAGTGAACGCCATGGCACGACGCGCGCCGCCGTTGGAATTGATCACGGCGGCGCAGCAGGGCGAGCAGGGGGCGATCGTCTCCCTGCTCGCGGCCAGCCAGCCGGATATCCGGCGTTATGCACGCGCGAACTGCAAAGTGAATGACGTGGATGACGCGGTGCAGGACACGCTGTGGCTGCTGTATCGGCGCATCGGCGCGCTGCGCGTCGTGGGCGCGTTTTCGGGTTGGTTGTTCGAGATTGTGCGCCGCGAATGCCGCCGCCTGGCGCGTCGTGCCTTCGGGCAATCGGCGCCGCTGGATGCGGTGGCGGATGACCTGGCCTTCGCCAGCCGTCCTGCGGATGAACTACGGCTGGACCTGGCCGCGGCCATCCATTCGCTGCCACCGCACTACCGCCAGGTGCTGCTGCTGCGCGACATCGAGGAACTGACGATCGGCGAAATCGCCACCACGACCGGGCTGACGCGCGAGGCGGTGAAAGCCCGCCTGCACCGCGCCCGCGCGATGGTGCGCGAATACATCGAGGATTGAACCCATGGCGGATACAACGCATTCGCAATTCGCCAGCGCATCGCTGCTGGAACACTTGGCGCGTGGGGCGCTGGGCATGGGCGCGATCGCCACCGCCATCTGGCTTGGCAGTCTGGATGGCGTGTGGTGGGCCTTGCCGGTCGCGCTGCCACTCGCCGGCCTGGCGCTCCTGGCATTCCGCGGTTGCCCGATGTGCTGGACGATCGGGCTGGCGGAAATGCTGGGCCGTGCGTTACGGCGCGATCCGAAAACGCGGATCGCGCCGTAGTCTTTGCTGAGAGGATGAATCACCGCTTCGGCGATTCCGCCTTCGCGGATCATGCTCTACGTCGCCAACAGGCCGCGCGCCGCGCTGACGATCTTCGCGGCATCCACACGCAGGGCAGCTTCCAGTGGTGGCGAAAAGGGTATCGGCACGCTGGGGAAGCCCACGCGTGTCGCGCGCACCGCCACGCGTTCGGCGACATGCGCGACGATTTCCGCGCCGAAGCCTGCGGTCGTCACCGCCTCATGCGCAACTAGCAGGCGGCCGGTGCGGCGGGCGCTGGCCAGCACCGCATCGGCATCCCACGGCGCCAGTGTGCGCAGGTCCAGCAGGTCCACGCTGATGCCCTGCGCGGCCAGCGCATCGGCGGCTTCTTCGGCCAATGGCATGCAGGCGGACCAGCTGACCATGGTCAGCGCATCGCCGTGGCGCGCGTGGCGCGCGCGGCCGAATTCCAGTGGCGCGATGTCGTCGGCGATGTCGCCCGTCGCACCCCAAAGGTTCTTCGGATCGAAGACCAACACCGGGTCATCGCTGCGGATCGCGGCCACCATCGTCGCCGCCGCATCGGCCGGTGTGGAAGGGCAGCACACGATCACACCGGGCAGATGCGCGAACCAACCCTCCAGCATCTGGCTGTGTTGCGCAGCGCTGTTGCGCCAGATGCCATGCGGCATGCGCACCACGACGGCTGGCCGCGCCTGGCCACCGAACATGTAGCGGATCTTGGCGATCTGGTTCACCAATTCGTCCATCGCGCACATGACGAAATCGAAGATGCGCATCTCGATGATCGGCCGCGTGCCGACCAGCGCCGCACCCAGTCCCGCGCCCATGATGGTGCTTTCGGAAATCGGTGTAGAGACGATGCGGCGTTCGCCGAATTCCTCCAGGAAGCCGCGGTATTGGCCGAACAGCCCGCCGCGCGCGACATCTTCGCCGAGCACCCAGATGCGCGGGTCGCGGCGCATTTCTTGCAACACCGCCAGGCGCGTCGCTTCTGCCAAGGTGACGTTGGGCATCAGGCGTTCTCCCCGATGACATCGGCGAAAGCCGTCGCCGCATCCGGCCAGGGCGCCACATGCGCAGTGGCGCGCAACGCGGCCATCTCGCGCAGCGCGTCGGCGCGCAGCGCGTCCAGCGTAGCCTGCGCCACACCCTCCGCGCGCAGCACCGCTTCCAGCCGCGTGATCGGGTCGTTGTCGCGCGCCGCCGCCACTTCATCAGCCGCGCGCCAGCCGGCGGCGTCGGTGCTGGTGTGCCCCGTCAGGCGATAGGTGCGCGCGTGCAGCAAACGCGGCCCGCTGCCGGCGCGCACGGCGCCCACCAGCGCGGCGGTCGCGGCATCCACCGCCGCCGCGTCATTGCCGTCCACGCTCGTCGCCGGAACGCCCAGTGATTCCGCACGCGCCGCCACACCCGCGCCCGCTGTCACACTCGCTGTCGCGGTGAAGGCGGCCACGCCATTATCCTCGCACACGAACAGCACCGGGAGGCGGTACAGCGCGGCCCAGTTCAGCCCCTCCAGGAACGGCCCGCGATTGATCGCGCCATCGCCAAACATGCAGCAGACGATCGCGTCCGAACCCAGCATTTGCAGCCCCTGCGCGGCACCCACCGCAATCGGAATCCCGCCCGACACCACGCCATTCGCGCCCAGCATGCCCACGGAGAAATCGGCGATGTGCATGGATCCGCCCTTGCCGCCACACGACCCACCTGCGCGCCCATACAGCTCCAGCATCATGCGCGCGGCATCCGCGCCCTTGGCCAGCGCGTGCCCATGCCCGCGATGATTGGATGTCAGCCTGTCATCGATGCGCAGATTGGCGCAGACCCCGGCCGCCACCGCTTCCTGCCCAATCGACGGATGCAACGGCCCAGGCACCTCGCCCGCCGCGTGGCCGGCCATCGCCGTTTCCTCGAAGGCGCGGATGCGTTGCATCATGCCCAGCAACGCCAGCAATCGCGCGGAATTTGTCGCCATGCCGTTTCCCCTTTCAGGGAAACATGGCGCAGCTTCAGACGCCCGAACAGCCCAGCTTTTTCAGCGCCGCATCCACCCAGGATGCGTCATGCGTGCCGGCCAGGATATTCGCCATCTGTTTGTCCTCGGCCGCCTTCTTGGCCTGTGCGGCTACCAGCACTTCCGCGCATTGGTCATAGGGCACGCACAGCACGCCATCCTCATCGCCCAGGATCAGGTCGCCGGGGTTGATCACCATGCCGTCGATCGCGATGGCGGCGTTGATTTCGCCGGGGCCATCCTTGTATGGCCCGCGATGCGTCACGCCGGCCGCATAGACCGGAAACTCCCGCTCCCCGATCCAGCCGCAATCGCGGATCGCGCCATTCAACACGATGCCGGCGATGCCCGCCTTGATCATGGAACTCGCCATCAATTCGCCGATCAGCGCCTGCGTCAAATCACCGCCGCCATCCACCACGATCACATCGCCAGGCTTCGCCAGCTGGATGGATTTGTGGATCATCAGATTGTCACCCGGCCGCGTCTTCACCGTGAGCGCCGGCCCGGCCAGCACGCCGCGCTTGTGCATCGGGCGCAGCCGCGCGCCAGCGGCCACGATGCGCGACATGCAGTCCGACACATTCGCCACCGGCAGTGGGCGGAAGGCATTCACGGTCTCGGCGGAAACTGCGCGGGTGCGCGTATGGATGGCGAAGCCGACGGGCATGGGCGTTGTCCTCTCGATGTTGTGCAAATGTCGCATGCGGCGGCGGGGCCGCAAAGCCAGGGCCGGTAACGATTGATTCGGAAGCCACGTTGCAAGGTGCGCCATCTGGAGTCCGCGCATGTCCACGCACACCCCTGGCCGTCGAAGCCTTTTGGCCCTGCCTTTGCTGCTGCCCGTCCTGCCCGCGCGGGCGTCCACGCTGGAACTGCGCTGGCGCGACAGCGTGCTGCCGCTGGACATCGCGGCACTGGACGCGCGCGGCCGCGTGCCGCTGACAACCCACACCCCCTGGACGCGCGGCCCGCAGGTCTTCGAAGGCGCGTCGCTGCGCGACTTGTTGCCCACCGGCGCGCACGCCGCGCGCCAACTCACCGCCATCGCGCTGGATGATTTCCGCGCCGTGATCCCCATGGCCGATGTGCGGGACCACGGCCTGTTCCTGGCCTGGCGCCGCAATGGCGATGTGATGCCCGTGCGTGACCGCGGGCCCTTCTGGCTGGTCTATCCCTGGTCGCAGCGCCCGGCGATCGACACGCCGGAATTCCACCGCCGTTCCGCCTGGCAATTGCGCGCCATCCTGGTCGACGAATGAGACGACGCCCGCTGCACATCCGAATGCTGGGCTGGCGCGGTGTCGCGCTGGCCTTGGCGATCGCGTGCGCGGCGGGCATCGGCGTGCTGGGTGTCGCGTTGAACGGCATGATCGCCCGCTACCAGACCCAAGCGGATTATTCGCATATGGGCTTCTGGCAATTGCAGCAGGCCAAGGTCGAAGTGCACCGCATGGCGGTGTCTCTGGCCCACACCGCCGCCGGCGATGCCCAGGCCGCGTCCAGCCTGCCGCTGCGCTTTGACCTGCTATGGAGTCGCATCAACCATTTGGATACTGGCGAACGCTGGGAAGACCTGCTGACGCTGCAACAGCTGCGCGCGCAGCGTGAAGCGATGTTCGCCACGCTGCATCGCATGCAGGACGGTCTGCGCGCGCCCACGCCGGATTTCGCCGCCCTGTCAGCCGAGCTGCGCCTACTCGAAGCGCCGCTTCATGACGCGATGCTGAACGCCTATGCCCGCCGTCAGCAATCGACGCGCCAACACATGCTGACGGTTGCCACGTCGCTCCAGTGGTTCACCGCCGGCTTCCTGGCGCTGGCGGCGGCGACTGGCGTGCTGGTGGCGATGCTCGCGCTGGTGTCGCGCCGCGCCCTCGCCGCGCGGCGCCGCGCGGAGGCCGCGCGCATCGCAGCACAGGATGCCCACCACACGTTGCGCAGCGTGATGGATGGTGTGCCGGCCTTGATTTCCGTCTTTGACACGCAAGGGCGGTATATCTACGCCAACCGCTCCGTCTGTGCCTTTTCCGGCCATTCCGAAGCGGAGCTGGTCGGCCGGCGCCCTGTTGAATTGGGCATGCCCGCCGATATCGAAGTGGCGGTTGCGCAGGTGCTCGCCAGCTCCGAACCCGCGCCGCCGCAGGAAATCACCGTGCCGCATGCCGCCGGTGGCGTGCGCCGCCTGCTGGTCACGCTGGCGCCGCTGCACGCGCCGGATGGCGGCCTGGCCGGCATCCTGCGCATCAGCATGGACATCACCGCGCAGCGCGCCGCCGAGCACCAGGCGCGCCATTTGCATGACCATGACGCGCTGACCACGCTGCCCAACCGCGCGCGCTTCGGGCGGGATCTCTCCAGCGCGGCGGCCGCGGCCGGCACCGCGCCGCTGGCGCTTCACATGCTGGACCTGGATGGCTTCCGCGCCATCAATGACACCCACGGACAAGCCACGGGCGATGCGCTGTTGCTGGCCCTGGCGCGGCGGTTGCGCGGCTTGCTGCGGCCTGGCGACATCGCCGCGCGGCTGGGCGGTGATGAATTCGCGGTGCTGCAACAGGTGGAAAAGCCCGGCGACGCGCTGGCACTGGCCAGCCGCATGGCGCAGGCGCTGGCGCAGCCCTACCAATTGGGCAGCGTCATCGCGCGCTGCTCCGCCAGCATCGGCGCGGTCGAGGTGTTCGACGCCGGCGGCGCACCGCCGGTGTTGATGGCCCAGGCCGAGCTGGCCCTGCGCGAAGCGCGGCGCGGTGGGCGCGGCCGGTTCACCCTGTTCCACCCCGGCCTGGAAGCCGACGCTGCCGAGCGCCGCGCCTTGCAGGCCGACCTGGCCAAGGCGCTGCGCAATGACGACCTGCACCTGGTCTTCCAACCGAAATTCGCCATCGCCGACCGCCGCATGACCGGCGTGGAGGCGCTGCTGCGCTGGACGCATCCCGAACGCGGCGCAATTTCCCCCGGCGTCTTCGTCCCACTGGCCGAGGAAGCGGGCATGGCGCTGGCCCTCGCGCGCTACGTGCTGCACCGCGCGGCGCGCCAGGCGGTGGCGTGGCGCGATGCCGGGCATCCCATCCCGATCGCGGTCAACCTCTCCGCCGAATTGCTGGGCTCCGACACCGTCCTGCCGCTGGTGCGCGATGCGCTGCGCGACACCGGCCTAGCCGCCGAATTGCTGGAAATCGAAGTCACCGAAAGCACCTTCATCAGCGACAGCAAGGCCGCGCAGGACATGCTCTCCGCCCTGCGCGCCATGGGCATCCGCGTGGGGCTCGATGATTTCGGCACTGGTTTTTCGTCGCTCGCCTACCTCCAGGATTTGCCGATCGACGTCATCAAAATCGACCGCAGCTTTGTGCAGGGCCTGGACCAGGGCGGCGCTGCGCCGCGCATCGTGGAAACCGTGGTGCGCCTGGCACACGGCCTGGGCGCCACTGTCGTGGCCGAGGGCGTGGAGACCGAAGCGCAGCTGGCCATCCTGGCCAGCCTGGGCTGCGATACCGCGCAAGGCTTCCTGCTGGCGCGCCCCTTGCCGCCCGAGCAAATCCCGCCCTTCGCCAACCCGCGCACCACCGCCAGCGCGGCATGAATGCCGCAGCGCAAAAAACGCCCTTGCAAAGCCCGCTCAACGGGTTGACACCCATGGGGTGAAACCGTATCCGCCCCCTGCCTTCGGCGGGTTCTCCGCAGGGGGGGTCTCTTCATGAGCCAACAGGACGGCTTCGATAAACGCCTACGAGACGCCCGTGCCAAACACGGGATGGATCGCGGCGATAGCAAGCTTCCAACGGGCGCATGGGGCGTCGGGTTCCGCGCGGGTGTGGAGGTCTTCTCCGCCCTGGTGGTCGGTGTGGGCTTGGGCCTGCTGCTGGACCGCTGGCTCGGGACTTGGCCCTGGCTCTTTCTGCTGATGTTCGTGATGGGCAGTGTTGCCGGAATCCTGAACGTCTATCGGCTGTTCACTCCGCGGCGCTTGAAGCGGGACTGATCTTTTTGGGAGTTTCACGTGGCGGCTGAAGGCAAGGCGATCGACGCACTGAGCCAGTTCCAACTGGCGACGTCCCTCGGGCCGATCGGCGCATCCGTGAATTTCACGCAGTCCAACCTGTACATGGTGTTCGCCGCCGCGATCATCCTGGGCCTGATGACCTGGGGCATGCGGGCGCGGGCCGTGGTGCCCGGCCGCTGGCAATCGCTGGCCGAAAGCGCCTATGAATTCATCCACCGCATGGTGACCGACCAGGTGGGTGACGAAGGCAAGCGCTTCTTCCCCTTCGTCTTCACCCTGTTCATGTTCGTGCTGGTGGGCAACATGCTGGGGCTGTTCCCCTATGCCTTCACCTTCACCAGCCATATCGCGGTGACGTTTGGCCTGGCGGCCATCGTCTTCGTGCTGATCACCGTCGTCGCCTGGTCGCTGCACGGCAAAAAATTCTTCGGCTATTTCTTCCCGGAAGGCGCGCCGCTCTGGCTGGCGCCGATCATCGTGCCGGTGGAAATCGTCTCCTACCTCTCGCGCCCGGTCAGCCTCTCCATTCGTCTCTTCGCCAACATGGTGGCGGGCCACGTGATGCTGAAGGTCTTCGCCACCTTCGTGGTGATGCTGGCGGGCCTGGGGTCGGTGGGGCCTTTCCTTTCGATCATGCCGCTGACGCTGAACGTCGCGCTGGTCGGCTTCGAGGTGCTGGTGGCGTTCCTGCAGGCTTATGTCTTCGCCATCCTCACCTGCATCTATCTGCACGACGCAGTGCACCTGCACTGATCGCGCCGAACCAACCATCCCTTAGCAAAGAAGGAACTTGACCATGGAAGTTGCAGCCGCGAAGGCGCTTGGCGCCGGTATTGCCGTGATCGCGCTGTTCGGCGTGGGCCTGGGCATTGGCAACATCTTCTCCGCGCTGATCACCAGCGTGGCGCGTAACCCCGCCGCCCGTGACGCCGTCTTCCCGATCGGCATTCTGGGCTTCGCGCTGACGGAAGCGGTGGCGCTGTTCGCGCTGCTGATCGCCTTCCTCATCCTCTTCGCTTGATCCGGCGCGGCGGGGAAACCCGCCGCATCCCCGTGATCATCGATAGGAGGGTCTGCGATGCCGCAGCTTGATTTCGCCAACCCACTGCTGATCGCGCAGGTGGTCTGGCTGCTGATCATTTTCGGCGGCCTGTACCTGCTGCTGGCCGGCCGCGTGCTGCCCGCCGTGGGCGAGGTGCTGGAAAACCGCGCCAACCGCATCGCATCCGACCTTGAGGCCGCGCAGGCCGCCAAGGCCGAGGCCGATGCCGCCATGGCCGAGCTGCGCGCCGCCACCGCCAAGGCACGTGGTGAAGCGCAAGCCGCCATCGCCGCCGCGCTCGCCGCCTCCACCGCCGAAGCGCAAACCCGCGCCGACGCGCTGAACGCCCGCCTGGCCGAGCAGATCACCGCCGCCGAAGCCCGGATCGACGGCGCCCGCGCCGCCGCCATGGGCGCGCTGCGTGGCATCGCCGCCGACACGGCAACGGCCCTTGTCACCAAGCTGGTCGGCACCGCCGACCGCGCCAAGGTGGACGCGGCCGTGGGCCAGGCGCTCGCCGCACGGGGGAATGCCTGATGTCTGATCCGAAATTCTGGGTCGCCGCCAGCTTCGTCATCTTCGTCGCACTCGTCGGCAAGATGGCATGGTCGCGCATCACCACCATGCTGGACGCCCGCGGCGCCCGCATCGCCGCCGAACTCGCGGAAGCTGAACGCCTGCGCGCCGAAGCCCAGGCCCTGCTGGCCCAGGCCCAGGCCGACCGCGCCGCCGCCATGCAGGAGGCCAATGAACTGGTCGCCCGTGCCAGGGCCGAAGCCGAACGCGTCGCCGCCCAAGCCGCCGCCGAAGCCACCGCCGCCGCCGAACGCCGCGAACGCATGGCGATGGATCGCATCGCCGCCGCCGAAGCCGCAGCGCTCGCCGAAGTGCGTGGCGCCGCCGCCGAAGTGGCCGCCATCGCTGCCCGCGCTGTCATCGCCGAGGGTTTCACGGCCGAAGCCGATGCCGCGCTGATCGACCGCTCCGTCGCGGATCTGCCGAAGGCGTTGCGCGCGGCCTGAGCCACCCGCACAACGAAATCAGGCGCGCGGGGCCATGCCTCGCGCGCCTTTTTTCATTCCGCCGCCACCCGCAACCCAGCCATCTCGCGCCCCGCCAACACCGCCGCCAGCGCCTGGCCCACCGCCGCCTGCGCCGGTTCAATCACCGGCACGCCCGCCGCATCCTCAGCCGCCGCGCGATGCTTCGCCATCCCCGCGCACCCCAGCACAATGCTGCGCGCCCCCTGCGCCGCCAGCTCCCGCGCCACGGCGCAAATCCGCGCGCGCGGCGCCACCGGGTCGGTCAGCACTTCCATATCCAGGTTCAGCGGTATCCACGCAGCCAGCCGCGCATCCACACCCAATGACCAGAAGGCGCGGTTCTGCCGCTCCCGGCTCGCATCCGTGAAGCCAATCACCCCAAAACTATCCGCCCGCGACAGCGCCGCCGTGATGGCACTCCGCAGCATCCCAAACACCGGCCCGCGCCCGATCGCCCGCGCCGCCTCAAACCCCGGGTCACTGACGCAGCCGATGATGTAGGCCGATGCCGCCTCCGTCTCCACCACCCGGCACACCAGCTCCGCCACGCTGTGCCAATGCCGCCAATTCACGATCGCCGGCGGCCCTTCCGCGATGCGCACCACATCGATGCGCGGCAGCCCCGGCGCCCGGAAACCTT
>JAAFHD010000010.1:2027-7893 GCA_013298245.1 Alphaproteobacteria bacterium | reverse complement strand
ACCGCTTCGGAAATCCCGTCCGTGCAGGACACCGACGAATTCGGATTGATGATGAGGATGCGTTCCATCCCCGCAAAATCACCCGGCCCCGCCCCGCTTGCAAGCGCCATGATGATGGACTTCTATCACCACGCGGCGCAAAGATGCTGCACCGCACAACGCAGGACGCAACCATTGTCCGACACTGAAGCCGTGCCTGGCTATGCACGCCCCGCCCTTGGCCTCGCGATGCGCCGCGGGCTGATGAACCGCTGCCCGGTCTGCGGCCAGGGCCGCGTGTTCAAAGGTTTCTTGAAGCTGCAACCGGAATGCACGCATTGCGGCACGCAGCTCGGCCGCCTGCGCCCGGACGATGCCGCGCCCTATGCCGTCATCCTGCTGGTCGGGCACATTCTGATGCCGCCCGTGTTCTGGATCGAGCGCAGCTACCAGCCGCCCATGTGGCTGCACATGGCGCTGTGGCTGCCGCTTTTCGCCATCGTGTCCACCTTGCTGCTGCGCCCGGTGAAGGGTGCCATTGTCGGCGTCTTCTGCCGCGTCGGCATCACCGGCAATGAACACGCGCCCGACCTCTACGCCCCGCGCTGACCCCGTGCCCGACCGCCACCTGATCCGCATCGACCTGCCGGGCATCCCGCCCCTGCCCAGCCCCTATGCGGAGGCCGACAAACAGGCCGCCATCCAGGACCTGCTGGGCCAGAACCGCTTCGACCCGGAGGAACTCGGCCCCGGCCCCTTCGGCCTGGAACTGTCCTTGCGCGAAGGCCGGCTGATCTTCGACATCCGCAACGCCAACAACGAACCTCTGCGCGCGATCATCCTGGCCCTCGGCCCCTTCCGCCGGCTCATCAAGGACTACCGCATGCTGGTGGACAGCCACGAACATGCGGTGTCCGAAGGCTGGGGCGAAGCGCGCGTCCAGGCCATCGATATGGGCCGCCGCGGCCTGCACAATGAAGGGGCGGAACTGCTCATCATGCGCCTCGAAGGCCGCGTCGGCCTGGACCATGAAACCGCGCGGCGCCTGTTCACTTTGATCTCCGCGCTACATACGCGGATCTGATGCTGGACCGCGCCATCGCCGACCTGCCGCGCGCCTTCCCCGGGCCAGGCGGCGCCGTGGCGGTGCTGCGGCGCGGCCGCGTCATCGCGCGCCACGCCTGGGGCTTTGCCAACACCGAACGGCGCATCCCCTTCACGCCCGCCACGCTGTTCCGCCTGTGCAGCATCACCAAGCAATTCGCCGTCGCCGCCGTGCTGGAATCGCGCGCCAACCTTGACCGCGCGATCGCCGCCCGCCTGCCCTTGCTGCGCGCACCGCCGACCGCCCAGCACCTGATGCACAACCAATCCGGCCTGCGCGACTATTGGGCCGTCGCCATGCTGCACGGCGCCGCCGTCGAGGGCGCATTCGGCGACGCCGAAGCCACCCGCGTCATCGCCACCACCCGCAGCCTGCACTTCACGCCAGGCACGCGCTTCTCCTACGTCAACCAGAACTTTCGTCTGTTGTCCGACGCGCTGGCCGACGTGACCGGCCGTTCCTTTGCCGACCACCTGCGCGGCATCTTCGACCGCGCCGGCATGCACAGCGCCATCCTGGCCGCCGACACCCGCGCCTTGCCGGACGGCACCGAAGGCTACGAAGGCGCGCCCACCACCGGCTTCCGCCGCGCCGACAACAACATCATCTGGACCGGCGATGCCGGCCTGGGCGCCTCGCTCGACGACATGATCGCCTGGGAAAAACACATCGACGCCACGCGCGACGACCCCAAAAGCCTGCACGCCCGCCTCTCCGCCCCGGTCACCTTCGCCGATGGCGCGCCCGCCTTCTACGGCTTCGGCCTGAACCGCGGCGAAGCCCATGGCCGCGCCCTGATCGGCCATGGCGGCGCGCTGCGCGGCTGGCGCAGCCATCGTTTCTATGTGCCGTCCGAACGCGTCTCGGTCGTCGTGCTGTTCAACCATATGGCCGACGCGCAGGCCGCCGCGCACAGCCTGCTGGGCGCCGCGCTCGGCGCCAAGCCGCAAGGCACCACGCCCGCCCCCACCCCCGCCTGGCTCGGCACCTACCAGGACCCCGAAACTGGCCTCTCCGCCCGCATCGAAGCCGCGCAGGGCGCCGTCCGCCTGCGCTATGGCGGCCTGGTCGAAACCCTGCCGCTGCAACCCGATGGCAGCGCCGGCACCACCCGCACCCGCCTGCGCGCGACGTCACGCGGCCTGCACATGGACCGCCCGCAGGACAACCAATCCACCCGCCTGGCGCCCCGCAGCGGCGACGCCGCACCCGACATCGCCGGCCGCTACCACTGCGCCGAACTGGACGCGGAGATCACCATCTCCGACGCCGGCGGCACGCTCTACGCCGCCTTCTCCGGCTTCCTGGGCGTGGGCTGGATGGAGGCCCTGCAGCCCATCGGCCGCGACCTTTGGGTGCTGCCCATGCCCCGCGCGCTGGACCACGCGCCGCCTGGCGACTGGACGCTGGCCGTGCGCCGCCAGGCCGGCCGCCCCGTCGCACTGGATATCGGCGTGTGGCTGGCGCGCGGGTTGCGGTATCGGCGCGTGTGACGCGATGATTCAACCTTCCGCAAGCTTCGTGTAGCATGGCTGCACGATGCGCCTGACCTGCCCCGCCTGCGCTGCTTCCTACAACGTGCCCGATGCCATGCTCGGCGCCGGGCGTCAGATGCGTTGCGCCCGCTGCGGGCATGATTGGTTCGCCACCCCCGCCCAGGGCATCATTGAACCCACGCTGCCCCAGCCGGCGCCGGAGCCTGAACCCGCGCCGGTATCCATCACCGTCCCACCACCCGCGCCGCCGCCGCCGCCGGAACCACCGCAACGCCGCGCTGGGCTAGCGCTGCCGTTGGCCTGGGCGGCGTCACTGGCGGCGGTGGGTGGCTGGCTGGCCGTCACCATCCTGTGGCGCAGCGCGATCGCGGAGGCCTGGCCGCCCTTCACCCGCGTTGTCACCTGGTTTGGCGGGACTGGCTGACTGGGATCGACGCAAACTGGCGCTGATCTGCCGATGTATTTCTTGGAATCAATTAATTGTGAAGTAAGTTTTGCCACTTAAACCCGAACGTCTCCGAAGACGTAAAGGGTCCTCCACATGTTGCAAAACGCCGCCCCGCCGGGCACCTCTGCCTTCTTTTCCTTGAAACGCCTGCTGGCCGCCACCGTCCTGCTGCTGGGCGGCTCGCTGGTGTTCGTGCTGGGCTGGATGGCCTGGCAGGCCCGCAGTGCCGTGTCCGACTACCGGGCGGAAGCGCAGCAGATGCGCGCCGCCGCCGCCATCGGCGGCGCCCTCGGCGCCTATCTGACCGAACGCCAGATGACGCTGAACGGCTTCGCGATGGCCGAAGTGGATGCCGGCACCCGGCGCGACATGCTCGCCTTCCGCGAACGCGCCCGCGCCATGGACGCCGCGCTGCCGCAACTGATCTCTGTCGCGCCACAGAGCGCCAGCGCCACCGCCCTGCAAACCGCGCTGCGCGACATGCCGCGCCTGCGCGAAGCGGGCGACCGCCTTCTGGGCCAGCCCCGCGCCCAGCGCGATGCCGCAGCAATGCGCGCCTTCAATGACGAAACCCGCCGCATGGTCGTCGCTGCCTCTGACGCCTGGATGGCGCTGCTGCCGCTTGCCGCGCGCGATGAAGCCGCGCTGCTGCGCCGCGCCGATGTCCTGGCCCTGACCTGGCGCCTGCGAGACACAGCGGGCCTGGCGCGCAGCGGCATCGCCGGCGCGCTGTCCGCCGGCCGCGCGCCGGACGCCGCGGCACTGGCCCGCATCGAGGAATGGCGCGCTGGCGCGCGCATGCTCGTTGCGCTGATCCAGGCGCATGAACAATCCGGCCTGTTCCTGCAAGTCGGTGTGCGGTCCATGGAACGCGCCCGCACCCGCATCATGGCCGATGATGGCTTCGAGGGCATGGCGCGCGGTATCATCGCCGCCTGGGCCGCCGGCACCCCCGCCCCCATGGATGCCGCCACCTGGACCCGCCAGACCAACGCCATCTTCGACGATGTGCTGGCCATCAAAGATGGCGTCGGCGCCGGCATCAGCCGCACCCTGGACGACAACATCACCGCGGCCAGCGGCCGCATGTGGCAGTCGATCGGCTTCGCCGCCGGCGGCCTGGTGCTGGTCGTGCTCAGCATCGCGATGATCCTGCTGCGCGTGATCCGCCCGATGGACCGCCTGTCCGACAGCGCCCGCCGCCTGGCCGCGCAGGACGAGGGCGTGACCGTGGCCGACACCACGCGCCGCGACGAAGTGGGCACGCTGGCCCGTGCGCTGCTGAACGTGCAGGAACAACAGGCCGAAGCAGCCCGCCTGCGCGCCGAAACCGAAGCCACCCGCGCCGCCAACCGCGTCGAACGCGGCAAGGCACTGGACGAAATGGCGGATTTCGTTACCGCCCGCGCCGATGAAGGCCATGCCAGCGTCGCCCAACGCATGGACATCCTGCGCGAGGACAGCACCGCCGTCGCCGCCGGCGCCGCCCGCATCGCGGAGGCCGGCAGCACCGCCGGCGCCGCCGCCGGTGCCGCGCTATCCGCCAGCGAAACCGTCGCCGCCGCGACCGAGGAAATGGCCGCCTCCATCCGCGAAATCACCCAGCGCATGGGCGATGCCGCGCGACTGACCCACCAGGCCGTGGCCAGCACGGAAACCGGCACGCAAACGGTGCAGGGCCTGGCAAGCTCGGTGCAGGATATCGGCCGCGTCGCGCAGCTGATCTCCGACATCGCATCGCGCACCAACCTGCTGGCGCTGAACGCGACCATCGAGGCCGCGCGCGCCGGTGAAGCCGGCAAGGGCTTCGCGGTCGTCGCCAGCGAAGTGAAAAGCCTGGCCAGCCAGACCGCCCGCGCCACCCAGGAAATCGGCGAACAGATCGGCGCCGTGCAGGCCGAAACCAACCGCGCGGTGGAGGCGATCGCCCATATCGGCGGCACCGTGCAGGGCCTTGAAGAACTGGCCGCCAGCGTCGCCGCCGCGATGGAGGAACAATCCTCCGCCACGCAGGAAATCGCCCGCAGCGTTGCGCAATCCGCCGAAGCCGCGCGCGAAGTGGCCGGCCGCGTCGGCGCCCTGGACCGCGAAACCGCCGAAGCCAAGCGCATCGCCGGCCAAATGCGCGAAGGTGCCACCGCCGCGACCGAAGCACTGGGCGGCATGCAGCGCGCCATCACCGATGCGGTGCGGGAAGCCGCCAAGAAGGCCGCCTGAACTACTCCAGGCGGATATTCCCCGCCCGGATCACATCGCCCCATTTGCGGGTATCCGCCTCCAGCGCCGCGCGCAGCATGGCCGCGTCGCCGGTGGTGATCTGCACGCCCTGTTCGGCCATCCGGCTGCGCAGGGCGGCATCATCGGTGGCCGCACGCAGCGCCGTGCCGACACGGGCAATAACCTCCGCCGGCATGCCGACAGGCGCAAACAGACCCTGCCAGAAGGTCACCTCGAAGCCCGGCAGCGTATCCGCCACCGGCGGCAGGTCCGGGTAGCCCGGGATGCGCTCGGCCACCGTCACGCCAAGGCCGCGGCTGGCGCCATCGCGCAGCACCAGCGCTGCCTCCTGCGGGGCCTGGAACATGGCGTGCACGCGCCCCGCCCGCAGGTCCAGCGCCGCCGGCGCGCCACCGCGATAGGGCACATGCACGATATCCACCCCGGTGCGCGCGCGGAACAGCTCCAGCGCCAAATGGGACACCGCCCCCGTCCCGGGCGAGGCGAACAGCACCTGCCCCGGATTGGCCCGCGCATGCGCGATCAGCTCCGCCACCGTCCGCACCGGCAGGGAGGCATGCACATGCAGAATGAACGGCGTGCGGAAGGCCATCCCGATCG
>JAAFHD010000010.1:0-2017 GCA_013298245.1 Alphaproteobacteria bacterium | reverse complement strand
TCCAGTTCGCGCAGCGGCTCGCGCGGGGTCAGCGTGGGCTGCAAGGTCGGGTTGATGGCCAGCGTGGTCGTGCCCATCCCCAGCGTGTAGCCATCCGGCCTGGCGCGCGACAACGCCGTGGTGGCGACCGAGGTGGTCGCACCCGGCCGGTTATCCACCACCACCGGCTGGCCCAGGTTGCGCGCCATCAGCTCAGACACGGCGCGGGTCACGAGGTCGGTCACGCCGCCGGGCGGGAAGCCTTCGATCATGGTGATGGCGCGGCTGGGCCAGGCGCCCTGCGCGCGGGCGGCGAAGGGCAGGCCAAGGCCCATGGCAATGGCGGTGCGGCGGTTCATGATGTTTCTCCCTTTGGTTGGGAGGATGCTGCCCACGCCGCAGCCCGTGCGCAATGCCGCGCAGCAGACACAAAAAAACCCGGCAGGTCGCCCCGCCGGGTTCCATTCACGTGATCAGCCGATCACATCTCTTCGTCGTCATACCCGCCGGCGGCGTCATCATACCCGCCCTGGCTGCCAAAGGCGTCCTGGCCGCTGTCATAGCTGCCCGACGCATCCTGCTGGCCAGCCGCCGCCGCGCCCGGATCGGTCCAGGCCGAAGACGTCGGCACTGCTTCCTGGCCGAAGGCGCCCGCGCCGGCCGCCGGGGCCGCCGCCGCGGCTGCACTGCCGCCGCCAATGGCGTTCATCAACATATTGCCCAGCACCAGGCCGCCGGCCACACCGGCCGCCGTCATCAGTGCCGTGCCCAGGAAGCCCGGGCCCTGACGGCCCTGCAGCGCCTGCGGGTTCATCCCCGCCGGATATTGCGGTTGCGGCCGCGGCGGCATGGGCGCGGGGCGCGAGCCACCAAAGCCCATGAAGCCGCGGTTCTGCGCCGCCTGGGTCTGGCGCGAGGCGTTTTCCAGCTCCCACTCCAGTTCCTGGATGCGGTTATTCGCCGCCACCAGCGCATGTTCCTGCACGAAGGCGGTCTGCGTGATGCGGAACTTCGCTTCCGGGTATTGCGCGAACAGCTGCGTGATCAACGCATCGGCGTCGCGGTCCACGGGCGGCAGTTGCGGCGCGGCCTGCACGCTGGGCGCGCGACCGCCCCAAGGGCTGGCGGCGGCGGGCGCTGCCGGCGCGGCACCGGACACGCGCTGAACGTATTCGGTGATGATGCGGCGCTCTTCTTCGGTCATGGGACCCTCTGGGTTCCTCTCAATGGGGTGGCGAGCGCGATTCTTACACCGCGTTCATGTGGCCAGATGGCCCAACCAGCGCCGGATTTCAAGTGACATCATCGGAACAGCAGCAAACGGCCGGCAACGGGGGCGCCCTTTTCCAGCCGCAGGGTCACGGCCTGGTCCGCCACGGGTGCAAACCCGGCCGCCGCCGCCAGCGCCGCCACATGCGCCGGCGCATGCCGATACCGCAGCCCCTCGCCCAGCGCGAAGGGCGCCACCGCACCTTCCTCAACGCTGAAAGCGGCAACGCCACCCGGCTTCAACGCCACGCGCATGGCCGCCAGCACCGGCGCCAGATCGCCCAGATAATTCAGCACATCCGCCGCCGCCACCACATCCCACACGGCGCGCCGGCGCGGCAGCACGGCCAGCAAATCCGCCTCATGCAGCGCGTCATAGATGCCGCGCGCCCGCGCCGCGTCCAGCATGCGCGGCGACAGGTCCACGCCCTCCAGCCGCGTCGCGAGCGGCCGCAGAGCCACGCCGGAAAGCCCGGTGCCGCAACCCAAATCCAGCACCGCGCCACCCGCGCCCGCCGCGCGCAGCGCATCGGCCAGCAGCGCCGGCGTCTGGTATTGCAAAGCACCTTCCAGCTCCGCGTCGAAGCGCGGCGCGAACTGGTCGAACAATTCGCGCACATACCCGGCGGGCGCGCGATCGGGCGCCGCGCCCTCGCCCAAGGCCGCCAGCAGGAAGCGCGCATTCTCCGCCAGCACCGGCGCGCGCCGGGCCAAGGGCGCCACCCGCGCCGCCGCATCCCGCGCGCCCGCCGCATCGCCGGCCTCGCGA
>JAAFHD010000001.1 GCA_013298245.1 Alphaproteobacteria bacterium | reverse complement strand
CCCTGGGTTCTGCACCGCCACCAATCCTTCTGGCGCACCCCGCACGCCTTCGACCCCGACCGTTTCTTGCCCGAGCGCGAGGCCGAGATGACCGCCGGCGCCTATATCCCCTTCGGCATCGGCCCGCGCGTCTGCGCCGGTGCCGCCTTCGCGCAAACGGAAGCCATCCTGCTCATCGCCCGCCTGTTCCGCCGCTTCGACCTGCACATCATCGACGCCGGCGCCGTGCGCCCCGCGGCGCGCCTGACCACCCGCCCCGCGCGCCAGGTGATGATGACGCTAGAGCGCCGATGAACACCGTCGTCCTCACCTTGGGCCGGCTGCCCAAGGCGCTGGACATCGCGCGCAGTTTTCACGCGGCAGGCTGGCGCGTGGTGGTGGCGGAACCCTTCGCGCGCACGCTGGTCGGCGCGTCACGCGCCTGCGCCGCGCAGCGCCAGCTGCCCGCGCCAGTGGCCGGCCACGCGCAATACCTGGCCGCACTGGGCGCCGTGGTGCGCGAGGAAAACGCGCAGCTTGTGGTGCCCGTCTCCGAAGAAACGCCACACGTCGCGCATCTGCCCAACGCGCGCCTTTTCACCATGCCACCCGCCGATGTGCTGCGCGCACACCACAAGCAGGGCTTCATCGACATGGCGCAGTCCTTCGGCCTGGACGTGCCCGAAAGCTTCGCCCCCGGCAGCGCGGAAGCCACCGCCCTGGCTGCGCGCACGGACTTCATCACCAAGCCCGTGCATTCCTGTTCCGGCCGCGGCGTGCGCTTCTTCACCGCCGGCGACGCCGCGCCCGACGAAGCCGGCAACGTCGTGCAACGCCGCATCCACGGCGACGTGATTTCGTCCTGTTCGCTGGCCCATAACGGCCGCGTCTCATCCACCGTCGTCTATCGCGGCGTGCTGTTTTCCGGCGCCGTCGCCATCGCCTTCGAGCGCATCGACCACGCCACCACCGAAGACTGGATCGCCCGCTTCATCGCCGCCACCGGCTGGACCGGCTTCATCAGCTTCGACTTCATCCTGGACGCGCAGGGCCGCCCCTGGGGCATCGAGTGCAACCCGCGCACCACCTCCGGCCTGCATTTCTGGCGCACCGAAGACATCGCGCCCGCCGTGCTGGACGCCGCGCACCCGCTGCGCCACCGCCCCGAACGCCGCCTGCAACAGGCCTATTCCGTGCTGACCGCGGCCTGGGGGCGCGGCGGTCGCGCCGCGCTGCGCACGCTGTTCACCACGCGCGATGTGAGTTGGTCTCGCGCCGACCCGATGCCCTTTCTCACCATGACACGCACCTCATGGCCCATCATCCGCGAATCGGCACGCCGGCGCGCCACCTTCGGCGAGGTGGCGACATTGGATGTCGGCTGGATCGCCTGATCAGGCGAAGACCACGCCGCCCTCGATCCAGGACATGGTGCCGAGCCGGAATTCCAGGCTTTCCGAGAAGCCTAGCACCACCTGCGCGCGCGACAGCGCACCGCTGTTCAGCTGCCCGACCCAGTCGTTCAGCCCGGCCGTGTCCGGCGCGCGGTCCAGCACGTTGTTGTAGAGCAGCGTGACGAATTGCGTGTTGGTCGTGGTGCCGTAGATGGAAGTGAATTCGCGGCTGTTCAGAAAGCCCGGCACGATGTCCAGCAGGGACTTGCCGGCCGCCATTTCCGCCCGCCAGTTGCCCAGGCCGTTTGAATCCGGGCGCCGGTCCAGCGTGGCCTGGTACAGCCGCGCGATGGACGCCGTCATGCCATCCTGGTCCCAAAGCCCGTTGCTGTAGATCGTGCTGACCCGGTCCTTGGTCTCCACATATTCCGAGAAGGCGAGCATCACATCGCCGCGTGTCATGCCGACGCCAAGCTGGCCGTTCCAGAACGACAGCTCACCCGACGTGGGCGCGCGGCCAGCCGAATTCTGGTAAAGCTGTGAGACGAATTGCGCATTGTTCAGCGCGCCGAATTTCGCAGTGAATTCACCGCTGGTGAAGCTCGACGCCATGCTGCGCAGAGACACGCCCGCGCTGATGTGGTCGATCCACCAGTTGAGGCCGTAGGTATCAGGCGCAGAACCGGTGGCGGTTTGGTACATCCGCGCCACCTGCATTGCCGGGTCATTCGACGCGAAGACCAGCCTGCCATCGCGGAAGGTGATAATTTCCATCCCGCCGAAATTGACGTTCTGCTCAAAAGCGTTCGCATTGCCGCGGACGCTGGGGATGCTCTCATTGCCATCCATCGTGCGGCCATCGGTGAAGATGCTGACCGTGGTGTTGCGCCGCATCGCGTCGATCTGCAGCGTGTCCACGCCGGCATCGCCATTCACGCTGTTCAGGCCGCGTTCCGGCGCAATGAAGTCATTGCCGTGGCCGCCGAGGATGACGTCATTGCCCGTGCCGCCGAACAGCGAATCATTGCCGCCATCGCCGAAGAGCTGGTCATTGCCCGCATCGCCGCGGATCACGTCATTGCCGGCAAAGCCCGCCAGTGTATCCCCCAGCGTCGAGCCGAAAACCTGATCGGCGCCATTGAACAGGGTGCCCAGCATGGCGCTGGTGTCGCGCGCATCGGCCCAAGCGTAGAGCTGCTGCACGCTGACCGAGAGCTCGACCAGGCCCCAGAACAGTGTGTTCACATCGCGCGAGACGCCGATGATCTCGACCGTGCCGCTGGCCAGCCGGCCATTGCCGCCAAGCGAGAAGCCGGAGCCGAGGAATTCGTAGATGAACACCTCCGGCCGGCGGTTCTGCTGCGTGCCGGCAAAGTAGAAGGGCATGATATTCGTGGTGCTGGTCAGACCCACGAGATCGCCGGCCTGGAAATCGCTGCGAATGTTGAAGCCGCGGCCCATCCCCGCGGTGGCTTCGAAAATGGCCATGACCGGCGCCCCCATCATCGGCGCGGCACGCTGCGCCGCGCGGAGGCAAGCCTCTATCACATGGATCACACATTACAAGAACGTTATTGACAGCTGCGCGATCGCTGGTCGTGCGGCAGGCTCAGTGCCTGGTAGACAATGCTGCCAGCGCTGGCCCCACCGCCCGCTCCACCGCCGCCAGCCGCCCATCCAGGGGCCAGCTGTGATCGCGCGCCGCATCTTCCAAACCGGCCAGCGCCTGCGCCAGGTCACGCAGCCCGAAATTCGCCGCCATGCCCTTCAGTGCATGCGCGTGTTCGCGCGCCGCCGAAAACTCGGCGCTGCCGATCGCAGCCTTCAGTTGCGGCAGGCGTGACAGCAACTCGGCCTCACACAGCCGGGCCACCGCGGGCGGAATAGCAAAGGTCGTCATCGACATAACGATTGCCTCAATGCGTCTTGCGAGGCCAAACACAGTTCCGTTAGCGGAACTGGCATGAACCCCAGGTTGCAATACGCGGGCATCTCCCCTCACCCACGCGATGTTTGAACCATGGCCGGTTCACAATTGCAAGCATTGCGTGCAGTTACACAACTATGGCGAGTATTATATGCCTTGTGTGGTCTTGCCCTACCCTTGCTGCGGTGCAAATGTCCGGCCGCTTCAATCAGCCCCGCGTCGGGCGGGGCTTCGCGCACGAGGAAGGCCATGGCCAAGATCAAGGTGAAAACCCCCGTCGTCGAAATGGACGGCGATGAAATGACGCGCATCATCTGGGGGTTCATCAAGGACCGCCTGATCCTGCCCTACCTCGATATAGACCTGAAGTATTACGACCTTGGCGTCGAATACCGCGACCAGACGGATGACCAGGTGACGGTCGATGCCGCGCACGCCACCAAACAATATGGCGTCGCTGTGAAATGCGCGACCATCACGCCCGATGAAGCGCGCGTGGCCGAATTCGGCCTGAAGAAGATGTGGCGCAGCCCGAACGGCACCATCCGCAACATCCTGGACGGCACGATCTTCCGCGAGCCGATCATCTGCAAGAATGTGCCCCGCCTGGTGCCGCATTGGAACAAGCCAATCGTGGTCGGCCGCCATGCCTATGGCGATATCTACCGCGCGGCGGAAACCAAGATCCCCGGCGCCGGCAAGGCCACGCTGACCTGGACGCCCGCCGATGGCGGCGCGCCGATCGAGATGGAAGTGACGAACTTCCCCGCCGGCGGCGGCGTGATGATGGGCATGCACAACACCCGCAAGTCGATCGAGGGCTTCGCCCGCGCCTGCCTGAACTACGGGTTGTCGCGCGGCTATTCGGTGTATTTCAGCCACAAGAACACGATCCTCAAGGCCTATGACGGCGAGTTCAAGGACATCTTCAAGCGCGTCTTCGACAGCGAATTCGCCGACCGCTTCGCCGCCGCCGGCATCACCTATGAAGACCGCCTGATCGACGACATGGTGGCCTGCGCGTTGAAGTGGGAAGGCGGCTATGTCTGGGCCTGCAAGAACTATGATGGCGACGTGCAGTCGGACATCGTGGCGCAGGGCTTTGGCTCGTTGGGTCTGATGACGTCGGTGCTGCTCTCGCCCGATGGCGCGACGGTGGAATCGGAGGCCGCGCACGGCACCGTGACGCGCCACTATCGCGAACACCAGAAGGGCCGCGAAACCTCCACCAACCCGATCGCGTCGATCTTCGCCTGGACGCGCGGCCTCGCCTATCGCGGCAAGTTCGACGCCACGCCCGATGTGGTGGATTTCGCGAACGCGCTGGAAGCCGTGTGCATCGAGACGGTGGAATCCGGCCACATGACCAAGGACCTGGCCAGCCTGATCAGCAAGGACCAACCCTGGCTGAACACGCAAGCGTTCCTGGCCAAGCTGGACGAGAACCTGAAGAAAAAGATGGGCTGACCCGCTCGGCGCGGGGTTGTCACGCAATGGCAACCCCGCTGCCATCGCCCTCTCATCGGGCTTACATGAACGATTGGTAAAGGGGCGGCCTTCGAAAAGGGCCGCCCCATGTCGTTCAGCACCAGCTTCCCCATCGACTTCACCAGCTTCACCGCCGCCGGCTTCCAACCGGTGCCGACCGTGGGGCAGCTCAGCTCCAATTTCTGGCGCATCCAGGGCTTCAGCGACAATGCCGGTCTGCTGGATTACGGCGGCACCATCACCACCACCGGCGACTATGCCCGCGGCGTGCTCTCCGGCGACCCGACCTCGGCCGGCATCTTGGCCGCGAACACCGGCCTGCCCGGCATCGACACCGCCTTCGTGGTGCAGCCGACCGGCGCCGAATTCGGCACCACGCCAGGCACCATCACGCTGCGCGTGCAATATACCGGCGCCACCGCGATCACCGGCTTCAGCCTGGATTACGACGGCATCGTCCGCAACAATGCCGGCCGCGCCACCGATATCAACCTCTCCTGGGCGGTGCAGAGTGCGGCGACGCAGCCCGCCACTTTCTCCGCCCCGGTCACCGCGCTCAGCTGGACCACGCCGACCACCCTGGTCACCGCCGCGCCCTTCGCCGTGCAGGCGCTGGTCGAACAGTCCTTCACCACGACCATCAACCCGAACGACTACATCTTCATCCGCTGGTCCATCGGCGACAACACCGTCACGCCGGGCTCGGGCAGCCGCGATGAGGTGGGCTTCGACAACATCCTGATCACCGCCGGTGGCGCCGTGCCCAGCGGCAGCATCGGCATCGCGCCGACCACGCTGTCGCAGGCTGAGGGCAATGCCGGCAGCACCGCCTTCAGCTTCACCATCACCCGCAGCGATACCGCGGCCAATACCGGCGCCACCGCCACCATCACCGCAGGCCCCGGCTTCGACGCGGCCGATATCACCAGCGTGACGTTGGATGGCGTGCCCGTCGCTGGCTTCACCATCGGCACCGGATTCACCGTGCCGCTGACGGGCGCTGCCACCAGCGCCACACTGGTGGTGAACGTCGCCGGCGACACCACGATCGAGAGCGACGAAACCTTCGCCGTCACCCTCTCAGCACCCACCGGCGGCTATGCGCTGGGCGCCACCGTCGCCAACGCCACGGTGCAGAATGACGACACGCCCGCGCCCATGCTGACCGCGATCAACACCATTCAGGGCAGCGGCACAGCGTCCCCGCTGCTGGGCCAGACGGTCACCATCGAAGCCGTCGTCACCGGCGATTTCCAGAACGGTGACGCGGACGCCAACCGCAACCTGCAGGGCTTCTTCGTCCAGCAGATCACCGGCGACGGCAATCCCGCTACCTCCGAAGGCATCTTCATTTTCCAATCCGATGGCACCAGCGCGCCCATCACCAATGTCGCGGTGGGCGACATCGTGCGCGTCACCGGTCTGGTGGGCGAGAACTTCACCCAGACGCAGCTGACCGTGGCCAATTCCGCCACCGGCATCAGCGTGGTGACGGCCGGCGCGTACACGCCCACGCAGGTCACCACGAATTTCGCGGTCGACGTCTCACTGCCCGCCACTGGCACCATCACCGCCGGCGGCCGCGTCCTGCCGGACCTGGAATTCGCCGAGGGCATGCTGCTGCGCCTGCCGCAGACCATGACCATCACCGAGATGTTCAACCTCGACCGCTTCGGCGAATTCCGCGCGGCCCAAGGCCCGCAGGCGGTGCAATTCACCCAGAACAACCTGCCGGATACCGCGGGCTTCGCCGCCTTCCAGCAGGCATTGGGCGCGCGCTCCATCATGATCGATGACGGGTTGTCGGTGCAGAACCCCAACCCGATCCGCGTCTTCGACACACCGATCACCACCGCCAATGCGCCGTCCATGGGCGATACCTTCAGCGGCCTGGTGGGCAACCTGCAATTCGCCTTCAACGAATGGCGCATGCTGCCGCAGAACGCGCCGAGCATCACCGACGCCCAGCCGCGCCAGACCGTGCCGGGCCGCGATGGCGGTGACCTGAAGGTCGCCACCGCGAACCTGCTCAACTATTTCACCACCCTGGACACCGACGTGCCGGCCACCGGCCCGGGCAATGCCTTCGAACCGCGCGGCGCCAACACGGCGGCCGAACTGACGCGCCAGAAGGAAAAGCTCTACACCGCGCTGGGCCAGCTCGACGCCGACCTGATCGTGCTGAACGAGATGGAGAATAACGGCTTCGGCGCCGGCAGCGCGATCAACACGCTGGTCACCGAATTCAACACTGCCATCGGCGCGCCGGGCCGCTGGGCCTTCGTCAATCCGGGCACGCCCTTCCTGGGCGGTGATGCGATTTCCGTCGGCATGCTCTACCGCGCCGACAAGCTGGCCATCGCCACCGGCAGCACGGTGCAGGTGCTGGATGACAGCGACATCCCCGGCCTGATCACCGCGAACCTTCTGCCATCGAATTTCCTGAGCCAATCCTCCGTGGGCCGCGTCTTCGACGGCGTGGACACCAGCCGCGCCGTGCTGGTCACCAGCTTCAGCCAGATCGGCAGCGGCGAGACCTTCACCCTGGCCGCCGTGCACAACAAATCCAAATCCGGCACCGGCACGGGCCTTGATGCCGATGCGTTGAACGGCGCGGGCAACTGGAACAACCAGCGCCTGCTGGCGACGCAAGCGCTGGACGCCTTCCTGAAGACCAACCCCACCGGCATCACCGACCCCGACATCATGCTGATGGGCGATTTCAATTCATACGCGCGCGAGGTCTCGGTCCGTCACCTGACGGACACCGCCGGCTTCCGCAACCTGATCGCCGAGAAGATCGGCCCCAACGCTGCCTCCTTCGTGTTCGACGGGCAGAAGGGTTATCTGGACTATGCGCTGTCCAGCGCGAACATGGCCGGGCGCGTGGTCGGCGTGCACGAATGGGCGGTCAATTCGGCAGAGGCCGACGCGCTCGACTACAACCTGGATTTCGGCCGCCCCGCTGGCGTCTTCGACGGCACGCAGCCCTGGCGCTATTCGGACCATGACCCGCTGGTGGTGAACCTGCGCCTGGACCCCGCCGTGCTGGTCACGCGCGGCGGCGTGGTGGTGAAATCCGTCAACACGATCGCCGAGGCGACGGCCGGCATGCAGGCTGGCGACGTGCTGACCATCCGCAAGCCCGCAGCACTGGGTGATGGCGGCAATGCCGGCATCTTCACCAATGGCCTGACGCTGGATGCGCCGGCGGGTTCGGCCGGTTTCTTCGTCTTCGCCGATGGCGTCGCGGCACTGTCCTTCACCGGCACGGGTGATGTGGTGGCCGTCGGCAATGGCGGCGATAACACGCTGGTCGGCAATGGCGGCAACAACGCGCTGGCCGGCAAGGATGGCGCCGACAGCATCGATGGCGGCGCCGGCAATGACCAGATCTGGGGCGAGGACGGCGCCGACAGCCTGGTCGGCGGCATGGGCGATGACACGCTGCGTGGCGGCACCGGCAATGACACCATGGTGGGTGGCAGCGGCAATGACATGTTTGTCGTCGATGACGCGGGCGATGTCGTGCAGGAAATGGCCGGCGGAGGCGGCGATACCGCCTTCGTGCTGACCAGCGGCTGGACCAGTGCGGGCGAGATCGAGATGATCCGCGTGCTCAGCGGCAACACTGTCAACGGCAGTGCCGGCGCGGAGCAGATCGTTGCCGCGGCGGCGGGCACCTCCATCACGGCCATGGGCGGCGATGACACGCTCTGGGGCCAGGCCGCCAACGACACGCTGGATGGCGGCATGGGCCATGACGTGCTGCGCGGCGCCGGCGGCAATGACCTGCTGATCGGCGGGGCGGGCAATGACCAGTTGGTCGGCGGCGCGGGCGCTGACACCTTCGTGGTGGGTGCCGGCCTGGACGAAGTGTTCGACTTCACCCGCGCGGATGGCGACCTGTTGGATGCGCGCCTGGCCGGGCTGACCAGCGCGGCGCAACTGGCCGCACCAGGCGTGTTGCAATTGCTGGCCGGCGGTGTGCTGGTGACGACGGCTGGGGGGCAGTTCGGCGTCTATGGCGCGACCACGCTGACGGCGGCGGATTTCATTTTCTAGTCCCGGCGCAGCCCACGCCCCGTTACCACTGCGCGGTCCCCGAATTTGCCGCGCAGGGCTTCCATCGCTGCCCATTTGGCGGCGCGTTTTCCGGCATCGGGATCAGCCAGATCTGGCTGATCTGCAAGCGCGCCGTCCACCAAGGGCTGCGCGCCCAGCCCGATCAATCGGAACGCGGTGCCATCCACCTCGCGCGCCAGCAGCGTGCGCGCGGCGTCGAAGAACACTTCCGGGACAATCGAGGGCAGCGGCAGGCGCGCATGCCGCGTGCGGATGGCGAAATCGGCGGTCTTCAATTTCAGCGCGACACCACCGGCAGCCAGGCCCTTCGCCGCCAACCGGCGCGAGAGCTTTTCGCAAATCCACCACAGCGGCGCTTCCAATTCCGCCAGCGTGCGTAGATCCGCATCGAAAGTCGTCTCGGCCGAAACGCTTTTTGTCTCGCGGTCCGGCGTGACGGGGCGGTTGTCCTCGCCGCGCGCGCGGGCGGCCAGCGCGGGGCCGTCATCGCCCAGACGACGCGCGGCTTCCTTCACATCCATCGCCGCCAGCTGGCCCAGCCGCGTGATGCCCATGCCGTGCAGTTTCTTGGCCAGCACCGCGCCGACACCCGGCAGCATGCCCACGGGTTCCGGCGCCAGCACGGCCGCAGCTTCCGCCGCGCCAATCACCGCGAAGCCGCGCGGTTTGTCGCGATCCACCGCGATCTTCGCCAACAGCCGGTTGGGCGCCAGGCCCACGGAAATGGTCACGCCGACCGCGCGTTCCACATCCTGCGCGAAGCGCGCCAGCACCACCGCGGGCGACGCGCGATGCAGCTGTTCCGTGCCGCGCAAATCCAGCGCCGCTTCGTCGATCGACATCGCCTCGACCAGCGGCGTCAGCGCCTGCATCATCTCGCGGATGCGCCGGCCTTCGCGCGCATATTTCGCGATGTCGGGCTTGATCACCACCGCATCCGGGCAGGCCGCCAGCGCCTTGAACATCGGCATCGCGCTTCGCACGCCACGCGTGCGCGCAATGTAGCAACAGGCAGACACAACGCCGCGCCGCCCACCACCCACGATCACCGGTTTCGCCGCCAATTCCGGCGCGTCCCGCTTCTCCACGCTGGCATAAAACGCATCGCAATCGACATGCGCGATGGCCAGGTCGAACAGCTCCGCATGCCGCACGATGCGCCGGCCGCCGCAGGCGTGGCATGTGGCACCAGGCGGGTCCATCGCGCCGCAATCCCGGCATAGCCCGCGCATCATCGGCGCACCAGGAACGGCAGCGCCACCAGCCAGAACAGCAGCACCCCACCCGGCAGTTGTTCCGCCCAGCCGCGCGGCGCGCGCGTGGCCGCAAGCCCGGTGGCGTTGAACACGAAGGCCAACGCGAATTCCGCCAACAGCACGACCGCCAGCGCCACCGCCGCGATCATCGCGCGCCCGCGCGCATCGGCCCCGCGCGGCACGACGGCCCGCGCCGCCAGCCACAGCAGCACCGCCATCATCACCGCTTCACACAGCGCGGCCGCCACGCCACCCATGCGCGGCGCCAGCACCAATTCGCGCAACGGCCCCAACAACGCGCCCGCCAGAAACGCCAGCGCGCCCAATGCCGCGCCGGCGCGGATCACCACAGCCTCGCCGCGCCAAACACGCCGGAGCTGTCGCCGTGCCGCGCGCGGACCAGCCGCGTCTGCACCACGTCCGAGAACACCCACTGCCCCCATAGCCGCGGCACCTGGTCATACAGATGCGCCATGTTCGACAGCCCGCCGCCGAGCACGATCACATGCGGGTCCAGCAGGTTGATCACATGCGCCAGCGCACGCGCCAGGCGCTCCGCGTGGCGTTCCAGAGCGGCGGCGGCACGCACGTCATGCGCAGCCATCGCCGGCAGCACGGCCGCATCCGGCACAGCCGCATCGGCGGCAAGCGCTGCGCCGCACAGGAAGGTCTCGATGCACCCATGCCGGCCGCACCAGCAATGCGGGCCGGGCGCTTCCTGCGGCGTCATCCAGGGCAGCGGGTTGTGGCCCCATTCGCCGGCGATGCGGTTCGCACCCTCCAGCGGTTTGCCGTCGATCACGATGCCAGCACCCACGCCGGTGCCCAGGATCACGCCGAACACCGTGGGCGCACCGGCGCCGGCGCCATCGGCCGCTTCACTCACCGCCAGGCAATTCGCATCATTCGCGATGCGCGCCGGGCGCACCAGCCGCGACATCAAATCCTGTTGCAGCTTGCCGCCATTCAGCCAGGTGGAATTGGCGCCGCGCACCAGGCCATTGGCGGGGCTCAGGCTGCCGGGGATGCCGATGCCGACCGTGCAGGTGCGGCGCAACTCGGCCTCCGCGCCGGTCACCAGCGTGCCGATGGTTTCGATCACGCCCTGGTACGTGCGCGGCGTCGGCACGCGGCGGCGCAGCGCCGGCTGGCCTGCCTGGTCCAGCGCGACGATCTCGATCTTGGTGCCGCCCACATCCACGCCGATCCGCATGCGTCCAAGGTGGCGCGCGCCGGCCTTGCGGACAAGGCGCCGCGCGTGCTGCAACACGCGCATGGAAACACTGGACCTGCGCGGGCTGAAATGCCCGCTGCCCGTGCTGAAAGCCAACAAGGCGCTGCGTGCGCTGCCGGCTGGCGCCGAACTTTCGCTGGTCGCGACCGACCCAGCGGCGGAAGCCGACTTCCCCGCCTTCGCGCAGGAAACCGGCCACACGCTGGTGCTGATGGAAAAGCGCGACGGCGAATTGCACATCACGCTGCGGAAACGCGCCTGATGCTGTTCATCACCCACGCCGCCTGCCTGGCGCATGACATGGGCCCGCACGCCGCCGAACGCCCCGACCGCCTGCGCGCCATCTGGGCCGCGCTGGAGGCCGAGGAATTCGCAGGCCTGACGCGCGAGGAAGCCCCGCGCGCCACCCCCGAACAACTGGCCCGCGCGCATCCAGCGGAATACGTGCAGGCCATCCTGGATGTGCGCCCGGACGCCGGCGATATCGTCGCGCTGGACCCCGATACCTTCATGTCCGCCGGTTCCGCCGAGGCCGCACTGCGCGCCGCCGGCGCCGGCATCCGCGCGGCGGAAGCCGTGATGGGTGGCGAAACCGCGCGCGCCTTCTGCGCGGTGCGTCCACCCGGGCATCACGCGGAACCCGCGCGCCCGATGGGCTTCTGTTTCTTCAGCAGTGTCGTGGTCGCCGCGCGGCATGCGCAATCGCTTGGCGCGGCGCGCGTCGCAATCCTGGATTTCGACGTGCATCACGGCAATGGCACGCAGGCCTGCGTGGAGGATGACGCGACGATCCTCTTCGCGTCATCGCACCAGATGCCGCTCTATCCTGGCACGGGGGCCGCCAGCGAAACGGGTGTGGGCAACATCATCAACGCGCCGCTGCCGCCCGGTGCGGGCAGCGCCGAATTCCGCGCGGCATGGTCGCGCATCCTGCCACGCGTCGAGGCCTTCGATCCGGCGCTGGTCATCATCTCCGCCGGCTTCGACGCGCATCGCCGCGACCCGCTGGCGAACATGGAACTGGAAGCCGCCGATTTCGCCTGGATCACGCGCGAAATCGCGGCGCTGGGGCGCCCGATCGTGTCCATGCTGGAGGGCGGCTACGACCTGGTCGCACTGGCGGAATCCACGGCCGCGCATGTGCGCGAACTGATGGCCTGATCACTTCCAGGCGTGCAGGAAATACCATTGCGGCAGGTTGGGGCGCACCCGCGCTTCCGCCGCCGCATCCAGCACCGCGATCGCCTCCGCCACATCATCGGGCAGCGTCACGGCCGGTGCGAAATACACGTCAAAAACCGGCCCATCACCGCGCACGACATGCGCCATCACCACCGGTGCGCCCGCGTGTCGCGCCAGCCGCGCGATAGTGGACACATTGCCGCGATCCGGCCGCGCGCGACCCAGTGATGGCGCATTCGGCCCATGCTCGCGGATCTCATCCATGAACATCAGCATCACGCCGCGCTCCTCCACCAGCGCGCGATACAGCGTGCGCGTGATGGTAGGCGACCCCGGCAGCAGTCGCGTGGTGAATGGTTTTCGCGCGCGCACCGCCTGCGCATGCCGATACGGATTCAGCGGCGGCTCATAGACGAAATTGGGCGCGGCATCGTGCAGCCACATCGCCGGCGCGATCACCTCCCAATTGCCCAGATGCACACCCGCCACGATCAACGGCCGCGCCGCCAGGTGCTCCGCGCCATGCACGCGCACGCGCCCCTCATCCAGCAGGCGGCGAAGGCGCGGCACCTCCATCATGCTGCGCGCCATGTTGTCGGTGCAGGTGGCCATGGCGGCGTCCAGCGGCAGGTCAGGCCGCAGCGCCACCATGCCCGCGCGCGCCGCCGCGATCTGGCGCGGATACAGCTTGCCCGCCAGGCGCCGGGCCACGAACCCCGCCACGCGGTTGGCCACCGCATTCGGCGCATGCGCCATGATCGCGGTGACCGAGCGGTCCAGCGCCATCAGCGCGAACCGCCGCAGCATCAGGCGCGGCCCATCAGCATGGGCAGATGCGCGCCAGGCCGCAGCGTCAGGCGCGAGACCGGCTGCACGTCATGCCCGGGCTTCATCATCGGCAGGAAATCCTGCGCCAATGTCGCGAGGCAGATCACGCTTTCCACCAGGCCGAATTGCTGCCCGGTGCAGACGCGCGGGCCGATGCTGAACGGCACATAGGAATAGCGGATCGGCTGGCCGTCGATGAAGCGCTCGGGGATGAAGTGGTCCGGGTTTTCCCACAGCAGCGGGTTGCGATGCAGCAGCCACGGCACGACCAGCAGCAGCGATCCGCGCGGCACTGTCTTGCCGGCCACCACCGTATCGGCCAGCGCCTCGCGCGCCAGCACCGGCACGGGCGGGTAGAGGCGCAGCGTTTCCTCGATGACCGCGCGCGCATAGGGCAGGTTCGGCACGTCATCATGCGTGGCGGCGCGGCCGGCCAGCACGGCGCGGGATTCATCGCGCAGGCGCGCCGCGGCAGCCGGTGAATTGGACAGCAGGAACCAGGCCCAGGCCATGGTGTTGGCCGTCGTTTCGTGGCCCGCCATGAACAGCGTCGCGGCCTCGTTGCGCAGCGCCCAGGGCTCCATCGCCTGCAGCGCGGTCAGCGCGCGCACGAGCGAGGCATCGCCATCCGTCTTGCGCAGCACATCCGCGATCAGGTCATCCAGCACGACATGGATGCGCTTCGCCTCACGCGTGCTGGCGGCATTGCCCAGGCGCGAGATCCATTCGGGCAGGCCCAGCATGGCGCCCAGCGCCGTCTGCCCGATATGCGCCTGGTAGGCGGTGAAGGCGTGCACCACGCGCGACGCCGCGTCGCCACCCAGCGTGCGGCCGAACAAGGCGCGGCAGATGACCTCGGCGGTCATCTCGGCCATTTCCTCCAGCGCGTCGAATTCGGCGCCGGCGGGGATGGCGGACCAGCGGGCGTGCCATTCGGCCGCCACCTCGGTCATCACGGGCGCCAGTTCCGCCATGCGCGATGCGTGGGTGACGGGTGCCACAGCGCGGCGCCGCGCGCGCCAGGTTTCGCCATCCGAGACGAACAGCCCATCGCCCAGTAGTGGTTCCAGCGCGAAGCGCATCTGCGGTGATTTGCGTTCGAAGATGGCCGCCTGTTCGACCAGGGTTTCGCGCACGATCTCCGGGCTGTTCACGATGAAGACGGTGCGGCGCAGCACGCGCGACGAGAAGAAATCGGCGGAAAATGCGCGTTCCGACCAGATATCCAGCATGGAGCCGCGAAACTTGCGGATGCTGCCGATCAACCCGAGCGGCTGGCTGTGCCGCGGCGGGTAGGGCGGGATGAAATGCGTGTCGGGCATGCCGGGCGGCTCTCCGGGCGCGCGGGCGGCATGCCGTTGCGAAGCGGCGGTGTTATGCGCAAGCGGCGTGCGCTGGTCCAGCCGGGCGGGTCAGAACTTCCAGGTCAGCGCCCCCAGCGCACGCGGCCCGCAGATATTCTGCCCCACACCGCCGATCGGCACGCAGCGGTTGCGCCCGATCGAGGTATCGAAATACCCCACCGACGCCACCAGGTTGCCATAGCTGCCCAGGTCAAACGTGCGGGAAACCGTCAGGTTCCAGGTAGCGTAGCTGGGCGTGCCGAACACCGCCGTGCGCGCGATATGCTGGTAGCCAAGCCGGCCGCCGAGCACGATGCCGTTCCAGCCGGTGGTCCAGTCGGCCCCGCCCTCCACATAGGCGCTGAAGCCCGAGGAGAGGAAATAATTGGGCGACAGCGCCACCATGCCATTGACCGTGACGGGGCCGAATTCGCGCGTCGCCTTCAGCACCGCTTCGACGTAGTTCATCCGCGGGAAGCCGGCGCGCGTGCCGAGATAGGTGTACCAGACAGCGCCGATGTCGAAATTGATGTCCATGGCGGTAAAGCGATAGCCCACCAGCCCGTCGATTTCCGAACGCTGCGGGAAAGCGCCAGCAGGCGCGAAATACACATTGGAGATGAAGCCGCCGATATACAGCCCGGAGCTGTGCAGCACCTCCACACTGGCCTGGCCGGCCATGCGGCTCGCGGTCTGGCTGATGCCGCGGAACAGGTAGTCGGACTGGATGCCCAGGCTGCCGGAAACGGTCAGGCCGGTCTGGCCAATGGCGGTCTGCGCCTGGGCGGGAGTGGCGAACCAGATGGCGGCCAGGGCAACCAGGCCCAGCAGGGCGGAACGGGCGCGCATAGGAGGCTCCTTGCAAATGGATGCCTTCATCAAAGCGACACAAACAGCGATGCGAAACGCCAAACAGGCCCCGAACGAGCTTACCTGGCAGACATGTGCGTGTTCCGCGGGCAATCGCGGGTCATGTGGGTTCCAGCCGCAGCACCCCGCCGCGGGTGGCATCCACCAGCAGATGCGGCAGGCCCTGCGCATCAAACAGCACCTGGCGGATGCGGTTCTGGCCCCAGAGCAGGCGCTCCTCGGCGCCCGGCGTGTCGCCCTGCATCTCCAGGCGCAGCAATCCGGGCGGGTTCAGACAGGCCAGAAAGGCCTGGCCGCGCCAGGCCGGGAAGGCGCCGCCCGGTGAAAACGCCAGCCCCGAGGGGCTGATCGCCGGCACCCAGACCCGCGCAGGGTCCGCCATGCCCGGCGCCGATGTGCGGTCACTGATGCGCGTGCCGCTGTAGTTGCGGCCATGCGTCACCACCGGCCAGCCGTAATTGGCGCCGGGGCGGATCAGGTTCAGTTCATCGCCATGCAGCGGGCCGAATTCGGCGGCAAACAGCGTGCCGGTGGCGGGGTTGAACGCGATGCCCTGCGGGTTGCGATGGCCGTATGACCAGATTTCCGGCCGCACATCCGCCCGCCACATCAGCGGGTTGTCGGGGGGCAGCGCGCCATTCGCGCTCAGGCGGATGATCTTGCCGGCCAGGTCGTTCAATGCCTGCGCGCGGTCGCGGTTCTCATTGCGGTCGCCGCTGGTCAGAAACAGATGCCGGCCATCCGGGCTGAAACACATGCGGCCGCCGAAATGCAGCCGCCCGGCGCGTTGCGCGGGGCCGCAATCCAGCACGGCTGTGACATCTTCCAGGCCGCTGGCGCCAAGCCGCGCGCGGGTCAGCCGCGTCAGCAATCCATCGGGCACGGCCACGCTATGCGTCAGCCAGATGCGCCGGCTGGCGGCGAAATCCGGTGCCAGCGCCACATCCAACAACCCGCCCTGCCCGCCCGCATCGATCTGCGGCAGTCCAGGAATGGGCGCGGAGACCGTGCCATCCCGCGCCATCAGCCGCAGGCGGCCCGCGCGTTCGGTCAGCAGCAAACGCCCATCCGGCAGGAAAGCGCCGCCCCAGGGCCGGTCCAGCCCGGCACCCAATTCGCGCACCGTGAAGGCGGCTTGCGCCTGCGCCAGCGCCGGCGCGACCAGCACGCCAGCCAGCGCGCGGCGAAACATCATTCGCCGAGCTGCGATGCCAGCCAGTTCTTCATCTGCCCCTTGGGCATCGCACCCACCTTGGTGTCCACCGGCTTGCCATCCTTGAACAGGATCATGGTGGGGATGCCGCGCACCGCGTATTCGTTCGGCGTCATCGGGTTTTCGTCGATATCGACCTTCGCGATGGTCAGCTTGCCCGCATATTCCTTGGCCAGCTCGTCCAGCACGGGGGCGACCATGCGGCAGGGGCCGCACCATTCGGCCCAGAAATCCACCAGCACGGGGCCGGTGGCGTTCAACACTTCCGTGCGGAAGGTGTCGTCGGTGACGGCCTTGGTCAGTTCGCTCATCGGGGGTGTCCTTGGATTCGATTGCCGAATAGGTGGGGGCGGGCCGGGGGGTGGGTCAAGGTGCGTGCTGATCCAGCAGACGATCAGGCAGCGCCATCAATTCCGCCGAATAGGTCCACAACAGCGCGCATTGCACCACACGCCCCGGAAAGGCCGCGCGCAACAAGGCGCGATAGGCCGCCATCTGCCGCAGATACGCGGGTGGCACGGTCTCGGTGCTGCGCGGCACGGGGCGGTTGGTCTTGTAGTCCACCACCAGCACACGATCCGGCGAGACCAACAGCCGGTCCACCTGGCCGGAGAAGAGGCGGCCCTTCAGCCGCCCCGCGATCGGCGCTTCCGCCAGGCTGCCGGGCGCGAAGACGGGGTGGTGCAGCAGGGCCAGCGCCTCACGCGCGATATCCTCTTGGGTTTCGGCCGGTAGGCCATGGCCAGGCCGCGCCAGGTAGCGTGCCGCGGCCTCGGCGCGGGTGGGCGCGGGCAGCGCTGGCAGGTGTTGCAACAGCGCGTGGATCAAGCGGCCGCGCCGGAAACGCAGGCCCAGCGGATCGCCCGGAGCATGCGGTGCGGCGGCAGGTGGGCCGGTTTCTGCATCCGCCAGGTCGGAGGGCGACAGCATCGCCTCACCCTCCGCGGGCGCCGGGTGCGCGGCCCATGCGGGCAAGGGTTGGTCGGTGGCGGTGGCGCTGGTGGCGTCGGGCTTGGGCGGCACGGTCTGCGGCGATTCATGGCGCAGCAGCGGGCCGGCGAAACCGTGCTGGTCGAAGGGCAGCGCGGCGGCGCCAAGCGCGGAAAAGCCTTCCGCAATGCGGGTGTACCAGCCATGTTCGGGCGCCTTCTCACTGCGCGCCCAACCGGCGACCAGCAGCCGGTCCTCCGCCCGCGTCAGCGCGACGTAAAGCAGCCGGTTTTCCTCCTGCCGGCGGCGGCGGGTTTCGGCGTCACGCAGGCGCATCACCGCGTCCGGCTCCGGGTGTTCCTGGCGGGGAATCCACAGCGGCAGGGGGTGGTTCGCACCCTCCTCCAGCCAGCGCAGGCTGGTATCGGGGCGGTTGCGGCTGATGGTGTCGGGCAAAATCACCACTGGCGCCTGCAAGCCCTTGGCGCCATGCGCGGTCATGATACGGACCTGGCCATGCGCGGATTCGGCGTCGCGCTTCACCTCCGCGCCGCCTTCGCGCAGCCAATGCAGAAAGCCTTGCAGGCTGGGCGGGTGGCGGGATTCATGGACCAGTGCTGCGTTCAGCAATTCGTCCAGGCCATCGGCCGCATCGGGGCCAAGACGCGCCAGAAGTGCTGCCCGCGCGCCACCCGCGCCGAGCAATTCCGCCAGCAGCGCATGCGGTGTCGCGCGGTCGGCGCGGGCGGACCAATGCGCCAGCCAATCGGCGGCGCGGGCGTATTCATCGCTGCCGCCGCGATGCGCCATCAAGGCCGCGTGCAGGCTGCCCGCCCGGCCGTGTGCGAGGCGGAACAGCGCGTCTTCATCCAGGCCCACCAACGGCGATTTCAGCAACGCCGCCAGTCGCAGGTCATCGTCCGGAAACAGCGCCACATCCAGCAGCGCCAGCAGATCCATCACGCCGATCTGCGCGGCAAGCGCGATGCGGTCCAACCCGCCCACCGGCACGCCGGCGGCCTTCAATTCGCGGATCAACAGCCGCGTCAGCAGGTTGCGCTGGCGCACCAGGATCAGAATGTCATCGGGGCGGATGGGGCGGCCGCGCGCGGGCAGCGTTTCAGTGCGGATCATCGCGGCGATTCGTTGCGCCAGGGCGTGCGCCAATTCGGCCTGGGCGTTTTCCTCATCCTGGGCTTCGTCGGGCACGGCCCAGGGCGGTGGCGGGGGCGTGGCACTGGCCACCAGCAGCGGCCACAGCTCCACCACGCCCGCCATGCCCATCCTGTTGGCGGTGTGGCGCAAGGGCGGCGCGTTGTCCGCCAGCACGCCATCACGCGCATCGGGTGCGGCGAAGACCGCATCAACCAGCTGCAACACCGCGGGCGTGGAGCGGAAGGACACATCGAGCGGCACATCGCGGAACACGCCGCCGGTGGCACGCACGCGCGGTTCGAAATGCGCGCGGGCTTTCGCGAAACCCTCGGGGTCCGCGCCCTGGAAGGCATAGATGGACTGCTTCGGGTCACCCACCGCGAAGACGGTGCGCGGGCTGTCCTGTTCGCCCACGAAGAACTCGGCGGTCAGCGCCTGCATGATGCCCCATTGCGCGGGGTTGCTGTCCTGCGCCTCGTCCAGCAGGACATGGGCGATGCCGCTATCCAGCTTGAACAACACCCAGGCGCTGCCGGGGTCGCGCAACAGGGTTTCGGTGGCGGTGATCAGGTCATCGAAATCGAGCTGCGCGCGGGCGGATTTGGCGGCGCGATAGGCGTGCAGCACGGGCGTTGCGGTGGCCAGCAGTGCGCGTGTGGCGGCGGCCAGGTGCAGCGCGTTGAGGCGCATTGCGATGTCGCGGATGCGCGCGCCTTCTTCGGCCAGCACGGCCTGGATCGGCGCGGCATTGGCGCCCATTCCCTTGGTGGTGAACTTGTCGCGGACGGTGCCCTTGGTGGTGGTCAGCAGAAAGTCCCGATGTTCCTCGAAGCGCGCGGCACGCTCGGCGCTGTCCAGCCGCAACCAGGTATCCAGGGTGGCGCCGCGTTCCTGGTCATTCTCATTGCGACTGGCCACCAGCGCCGCCTGCGCGCGGCGCAGTGCCGTGTCATCGCACCCCGTCGCGGCTTCGTGGCGCAGCGCGGCTGCGTCATCGCCGGCAGCACCCAGCGTGCGTGCCAACGCGTGCATCAGCATGTCGAGCCCGCCGGCTTGCGCCAGCGCCAGGTCCAGCTGCGCACCATCATCGGTGGCATCGCGCGCCAGTTCCGCGAAGCGCTCCGCACCGACCAGGCCGGCCACCTGCGCCAACGCCGCACTGCCCGCCGCGCGCCCCAGCGCGTCCTCCCGCGCTTCGGCCAGGGTGGCGATGGCGTCGCGGTCTTCCAGCACGGTGAATTGTGGTGGCAGCCCGGCCTCCAGCGGAAAGGCGCGCAGCAGCGTCTGGCAGAAGGCGTGGATGGTCGCGATGCGCATGCCGCCGGCCAGTTCCAACACCTCCGCGAACAACCGCCGCGCCAGGTCCGCTTCGGCCGGCGTCGCGTCACGCCCCAGCAGCGCGCCGAGCGATAGCGCTAGCGCCGCGTCATCATCCACCGCCCATTCGCCAAGGCGCTTGTTCAACCGCTGCGCCATTTCAGCGGCGGCTGCCTTGGTGAAGGTCAGGCACAGGATGCGCCCCGGCGCGCAACCCGCCAGCAGCAGGCGCAACACGCGGTCCGTCAGCAATTTCGTCTTGCCCGAACCCGCGCTGGCCGAGACCCAGGCCGATGCCGCGGGGTCTGACGCGCGGCCCTGCGCGGCCTCTGCTTCCGCGGCCGGGTTCATTGGCTGTCCTGCCATTCCGCGCGGCGCGCCAGGTGGTCGAAATCACTGCCGCGCGCGCGGCGCCCTGGGTGCGGCCGCGCGGTGAACGGCGCATCGCCGCGCAGCAGCGTTTTCGCGATGCCGTCCAGCATTTCTTCCGCCTGCGCGACCAGCGCGGCGATGTCCTTCAGTTCCAATACATCGCCAGGTGGCACGCCGCCGGTCAGTTTCCAGTATGCCATCGCGCGCGTATCGGCGGCGGGGATGTCGCGGAAGCCGCCATGCGCGGCCAGCAGCGCTTCCAGCGGCAATTGCGGCTGCGCGCCGGTTTTCACCTCCGTCGCGGAGGGCAGGGCGCCGGTCTTGTAGTCCAGGATCAGCAGGCCGCCGCCGGCGCATTCATCCACGCGGTCGGCGCGGCCATGCAAGGTGATGCCGCTGATTTGCGCCTCGGCCTTCACTTCCTGATGTGTGCGCGCCAGCGGCAGCGCGTCGCGCAGCGCGGCTTCCTGCGCGCGGATGAATTCGCCGATGCGCGCCAGGCGCGGTTGCCAGAAGGCACGCAAGGCAGGGCGCAGCGCGGCCTTTTCCAGCGCCTGCGCGGCGGCTGCGTCCCACAGCGCGGGCGCATCCGCGGGCAGTGCGCGCGGGCCGATCGCGCGCAGGAAATGCGCCATCGCGTCATGCACCACCTCGCCGTATTCGGCGGCGCCGATTTGCGCGTCGATCGGGTCCAGCGGCGCCAGTTCCAGCACGCGGCGCGCATAGAAGGCGTAGGGGTCAGCGAGCAATGTCGCGACTTCGGTGACGGAGATTTTCGTGGGCCGAGCAGCACGCGGCGGGGTAGGGCGCGGCCGGTCGGCTGGCACCGGCGGCGTGCTGGGCTGGTCCAGCTGCGCGGCCCAGGCGGGCGCTGGGTTTTCCGGCAGCGCCAACCCCTCTGGCCAGGTCGCCGCACGCTGTCCGCGCAGGAAGGTGGACAGCCGCGTCAGCCATCGCGCCGGCACGGTGGGCGCGCCGCCACGGCGTGTGGCGCGTGACAGCACGGCATCGGGTGCGGCGCATGCCGTCAGCAGGAAATCCGCCGCCACACGGCCGATGCGCGCTTCTGGCGCCGGCAGGCCGAAGCGCTCGCGCATCGGGCGGCCCATCCATGGCCCGGGGTCGGTCGCGACAGGCCAGACGGTTTCGTCCAGGCCGCCCAGGATCACGCGATCAAAATGCAGCAGCCGCGCTTCCAACAGGCCAAGGATTGCCACACGCGGGTGTGCGTCATGCGCGCGCGGGCTGCGCGCAACGCCTTGCGCCAGCGCCGCTTCGAACAGCGCGGGGAAACGCGCGGGCGCGATGGGCGGCAGTTCGGAAAACGCCTGCTGCATGTCGGCCAGATGTTCGGCCAGCGCTTCGCCCGCATCGCCGGCGTAAAGCGCCAAGCCGCCGGGGGTGTCACGCGTGGCGGCCAGTGCTTCGGCCGCCGCCAGCAATTCGGCCAGCACCAGCGCGGGCGGGCGCGCGGGCGCCGCGGGCAAGGCGGTGAAGGCGCCGAGTGCCAGGCGCAGCGCCTCGACCATCGCCAGGCACAGCGCGGGTGCGGCGACTGGCACCGCCTGCGCCAACCCATCCAGGCCCGACGCGGGGCGCGGGCCGCGCAATGCCGCGCGTTCCAGCAGGCGTGTGGCACCCAACCATTCGGGCCGGTTCCAACCGCCGGCGCAAAGCGGGTGCTTCATCACCGACAGCAGCGGCACGGGCGCGAAATCGCTGGCCACCATCGCCGCCACAAGCCGCAGGAATGCGCCCTGTTCGGTCAGCGAGAGCGGTTGGCCCGCGCTGTCCTCCGCCGCGATGCCGTGGCGCGCCAAAGCAGCCATGGCGCGGCGCGCCAGGTCGCGGTCGGGCGTGACCAGAGCAGCGCGCGCGCCTGGCGTTTCCAGTGCCTCGCGCAGCAGCAGCGCGATGGCGCGGGCTTCCTGTTCGGCGTCCGGCGCGGTGGCGGCGGACAGGCCTGCGAGCGCTGGCACCCATGCATCCGGGCGGCGCGATTGCCAGGCGGGCAGGGCCGCCGCCGGGCGCAGCGCCTGGCCCAGCAACGCGGCGCGCGGTGGGGCGGCGGGCGTGGTGGTCCAGGGCGGGAATTGCGTGCGCGTTTCGCCCATCAAACGCAGCAGCCGGCGCTGGCCCTGGAAGGGGTGCGTGGGCGATGCGTCCAGCGCGTCGGGCGGCAGTTCGGCGCTGGCGGCATCCTCCGCGTGCAGCACGACGAAACCTTGCGGCAGATGCCGCGCGATGACTTGCAGCAGGCGCGCGGCGGCGGGCACGGTGCCGCCCGTGCCGATGCCGGCGGCGACCACCATGTCGGGCGGGGGCGCGGCCTCCCAGGCATCGGCCTGCGTGGACAAAGCCAGCACGCGGCGCAGGCCGATATCGAGAAGTTCGCGGTCTTCCAGCCAGCCCTGCCAGGCCTCGGCCACGCCGCGCAGGAACTGAGTGGTGACCTGCCAGTGGATCGCGAGTTCGCCTTCCACCAGGGATTCCAACCGTGCGAGCCATGCGGCCTGCAAGGCGCGCGCATCGCGCAGCAAGGCCATGTCGGCCTCTTCCAGCGCGATTTCGTCAAACAGTTTTGCAAGCTCACCGGCCAAGCCCCAGGCCTGTTCCGGCGTGGGCGGCCCCCCGCGCGAGGGCGGCAGGCGCATGGCCATTTCCGTCAGCACCGCCTGGCGGCGCAGCGCGTCCACGGCGGGCGGCAATTCCAGCAGCGCGGGCAGCGCCAGTTCATCCGCGTCCTCGGTGGACAGGCCGGCCAGCGCGCGCATGCGCGGCAGCAGCGCCGCACCTTCGGCGTCCGGCATGAAGGCGGCGCGCAGGGCGCGCGCGGAACGGCGCGTGGGCAACAGGATGGTGGCGCGCGCCAGCGCGTCGGGCTCGGGCAGTCTGTCGCGCATGCCGGCCGCCAGGGCCGGCAGGAAGGGCACGCCGGGCGGGATGGCGTGGATGCGCAAGCGCTACTCCGCCGCCTCCTGCAAGGATGTGCGCCTGAGCGCACCACCCCATTCCGCCAGCAGGTTCTCGTCATCCATGCCCAGCGGCACGGCTTGCGGCCCATGCACCAGCACATCGGGGCGGAACAGCCGCAGCATTTCGTCGTTGGGCCGGCCTTCGCAATGCGCGACCAGGTCCACCATTGGCCAATCCGCCAGCACGCGGCCGGCATCATCGGTCACGCAGACCACCAGGCGGTCGCACCAGGCGCGCGCCTGTTCCATCAGCGCGGCCGACCATTGCGCGGCCGCGCCGGCCTGCAGGTGCAACAGCCCGATGCGCCAGCCGCGATGCCGCCAGCGTTCCGCCACGCCCGTCGCGAAGGGCAGGGAGACCAGCTTGTGGCGCGCGTGGAAGCCCGGCGCCAGCGCCTCGGCCAGTTCATCGTCGCGCACCAGGGCGATGCCGGATTTGCGCGTGACGACGCCGATCGCGACGGCGGCCAATTCCACGGCGGTCAATACCGGCAGCCCAGCCGCCAAAGATGCCGCGACCACCGCCACCACGGCATCACCAGCGCCCGCGGGGTCATCAGCGTCCGACGCTTCGGCGCGGAAATGCCGCACGCCGCCACGCGCCTGCGCCAAGGTCAGCCCATGCGTCGCGCGCGGCACCAGCACGGCGCCGAAGCCATGCTTGGCCAGCAGCGCTTCCGCCGCGCGGCCGAGTTCCGCGGGGGTATCGACCGGCATATCGGTCGCGGCGGCCAGTTCCTCGGGCTCGGGGATGATCACATCGGCGCCGGCGAAACGCGCCAGGTCACCGCCCTTGGGTTCGACCACCACCGCGCGGCCGGATTTGCGCGCCAATTCCACCAGGCGCTGCGCCACATCGCCCGCCAGCACGCCCTTGCGATAATCGGACAACACGACCGCGCGCGTGGCGGCCAAGGCATCCGTCGCGATGCGGATCAGCCGGTCCGCCAGGCGCGGATGGATCGCGCCGGCGTGTTCGCGGTCCGCGCGCAGCATCTGCTGCCCCGCGGCGACAAATCGCGTTTTCGTGGTGGTGGCGCGGCCGCCCTGCACCAGCAGCCAGGGCTCCACATTCGGCTGGCCGCCGATCAGGCCGGTCAGGTCCGAACCCGCCTGGTCATCGCCCACCACCGACACGAAGGCCACCGCGGAACCCAGCGCCGTCAGGTTGCGCACCACATTCGCCGCCCCGCCTGGCAGCGCGGTTTCACGCTCCACCGCCATCACCGGCACCGGCGCTTCCGGGGAAACACGCGTCACGCGCCCATAGATGTAACGGTCCAGCATGGCATCGCCGACCACCAGCACAGAGGATTTCCGCAACCGGCGCACGGCAGCAGACAGCGCGATATCGGTAACAGTGTCGGAGCGAGTCTTCGCCATGAATGGCATGATCCTGCCTGGGGGTGCGCGGGGCAAGCCTCTATTGCGATGCAAATCACGGCTTTCGGATGGCATTGCACCGGGTCGGCATGAACTTCCGGTTAACCCGATGCGGCAATAATGCGCCTTGCCCATGCCAGATCGCCCCGCCCACAGCCCCGACCCCACGCGCTCCGCCGCGCTGACAGCCGCCCTGGCGCGCTGCGCGGCGGGGGAGGGCGATGCGCTGCGCCTGTCGCGCCCGGCCGCGCCAGCCGTCGCCGCCGCCTGGTTGCAGGATGCGGCGGAACGCGGCGACGGCCTGGTCTGGCGGCCGCGCGATGGGGACATTTGGCTGCTGGGAGCCAACCGCGCCGCAACCGACCGTGTGCGCGACGCGCTGTCGGCGTTGGGCATGCCGCCTGAAACACCAGACCTGCCCGCGATGCAGGCATTGCTGGACACAACCGGCGCCGCCCCGCCCGCGCAGACCATGCCGGCGACCGGCCTGGAAGCCCGCGCGGCCATCGCGCAGCCGCGCATCGCCGCGATCTGGCGCATGGGCGCGGCCGGGCCCGATGTGCTGGCGCAACGCTGGTGGGCTGACCCCGCGCTGGTGTTCGATGGCCTAGAACCTGACATCCGCCGCCACGCCGCGACGCTGCTGGCCGCGCGCGTGATGGCATTGGCGGTGCGCGGTGCATGGCCGGCGCAGCACAAGGCCGCGCTGCCCCTGTTGCTGGACCTGCCGCCCACCGCCGACCCCGCCGCCCTGCCGCGCGCGCCCGATGGCACCGGCCATGCCCTGGTCCTGCCGCTGGAATTGGCGCCGCAGGCGGAAAGTTGGCGCGCCGCCGCCGCCCTGGCCGGCTGGGACCTGGCCTGGGATGGCATGGCGCCAGCCCTGGCACCGCTGTTGCCGAAGCTGCCCGGCCAATGGGTTTTCGCGCCCTGGGATGCCGCGCTGCCGGCCACGCCCTGGGCCGCGCCGGAACGCCTGGTCGCGACCGGCCTGCCCAACCAGGCCGCCCTGGCCGCGCTGGTCCGCGCGCGCCTGGCCGCCATGAGCGTGCTGCCCGCATGAACGCCACCACCACAACCTGGCAGCGCGATGCGCTGGCCGTCGCCGCCCTGGCCCGCGAAAGTGCCGCCAGCGGCACCGAACGCCGCGTGCTGCTGCTGCGCCTGTCCGCCCTGCCGGAAGAATTGCGCCGCGAACACCATCTGCGCCTGCTGCGGGAGGCGCTTTATCCGCTGCTGCGGCCTACGCGCGCGCGGCTGTTCGAACTGCCCTCGGGCGACATGGTCGCGGTGGCGCCGCCGCCCGGTGAACACCTGGACATCGTCGCCGCCACCGTGCGCCGCCTGCTGTCCGACGACAGCCCCGTCACCGAGGAATTGCGCCTGCCTGGCCAGGCCGCCGCCCTGCTGGATGTGGTCGCGGCATCGCTGGGCCTGAGCATGGCGCCCGCCCCCGCCCTGGCCGCCGCGCCCGCGGGCCGCCCCCCCAGCGTGCAGGACGTGCTGACCGCCGAAACCGCCGTCGCCCGCGCCGACCTGGAGGTGCATTTGCGCAGCCAGGCCGTCTGCATCGTGGCCGATGGCGCGGAGGGGCCGGAACCCCTGCACCAGCATCATGAATTGGCGCTGGACACCCTTGCCGGCCTGCTGCTGCCCGACGCCGATCTGCGCGCCGCGCCCGCGCTGCGCCGCCGCCTGCGCGCCCGCGCCGAACGCCGGCTGCTGGCCCTATGGTCCCGCCCGGAGGAACTGCGCGCCTTCACCCCGCGCAGCGTGGCCCTGCTGCCCGCCACCGTGCTGGAGGAGGAATTCCAGCGCCTGGACCGCCTGCTGCAAGCGCGTGCCCGCGCCAGCTTCACCGTGTGTTTCCGCCTGCGCGATGTGCTGGCCGATGCGCCCGGCTTCACCATTGCGCGTCGCCTGCTGGATATGCGCGGCTACCCCATCGCGCTGGACGGCATCGGCGCGGAGGAATGGCCCATCTTGCCGCCTGGCCTGTTCGGCCTGCCGGGGCTGCGGCTGCGCTTCGGGCCGGCCCTGCTGACCATGGGTCCGCCTGCGCGCGCGGCGCTGGATGCGTTGCTGCCGGCCGACCGCGCGCAAGTCACGCTGGCCGGCTGCGACAGCCCCGCTGCGATCGGCTGGGCTTGGGAACGCGGCATCACTCGGGTTCAGGGGCGTCTGATTGAGCAGCGTCTGTCGGCGGGCGGATGATCCAGCTGCGCGGGCCGGGATGCGCCATGCGGAGCGGCGGCGTGTCGGGGCCGACCCATTGTTCGCTGTCGGTGACCGTGCCGGTGCCGATATCCACATAGAACCAGTTGCGGAAGGGGCGGAAATTCGGGCTGGTGCAGCGTTCCACCACGGTCATGCCGGCTTCGTCCGGCTCCATGCGCCCGAAGACGCGGCACTGCACGACCAGCCCGAAGCGCATGTTGCGCGGGTCGCGGTCGGGTGTGGCCAGGTCCACCACGCGACGGGAATCGCGCGGGTTGCCGCGGATCGCGACCGGGCTCTGGATCGGGTCGCCGTCATCGAAGCGCGTCGCGACCAGCACATTCGGCAGGCCCGCGGTGCCGGTGACGCGCGCGCCGTCGGTTGCAATCACCAGGCCGTCGCGGCCGCGCCAGATGCGCTGGCGGCCCTGTTCCTGCACCTGGCGGGCGAAGCCCGGGCGGCCGGAACGCGTGAGGCGCAGCACGGGTTGGTCATCGCGCGGTTCTTCCTCGGCCTCGGTGGTGCCGAAGGGCCAGTCCAGCGTGAGCCAGGTGGGGGTGGCGCAGGCGGAGAGCAGGAGCAGGGCAATGAGCGGCCAGGGGCGCATGGTGTGTTGGGGGTAGCATATGCACGGGATGGTTGCGATAACGAATCGTCGTCGCGCGGGATTTCCGATGCGGTCGGTCCGCTGACCACCGCCTTGCCCCCCCGCCCCCCATGCGGCACACCCGCGCACCATGTCTGCTGACCCCACCCTTCGCGCCACCAAGGCCTGGCCCTTCGAGGAAGCCGCCCGCCTGTCCGATCGCCTGGCCGCGCAGGGCAAATCGCATGCGCTGTTCGAGACAGGTTATGGCCCCTCCGGCCTGCCGCATATCGGCACTTTCGGCGAAGTCGCGCGCACCTCCTGGGTGCGGCACGCGTTTACCGCGATGACCGGCCTGCCATCGCGTCTGATCGCCTTCAGCGATGACATGGACGGGCTGCGCAAGGTGCCCGACAACGTGCCCAACAAGGAGCTTCTGGCCGGCTATCTGGGCAAGCCGCTGACGCGCATCCCCGACCCCTTCGGCACGCATTCCTCCTTCGGCGCGCATAACAACGCGCGGCTCCGCGCCTTCCTGGATGCCTTCGGCTTCGAATACGAATTCGCCTCCTCCACCGACTACTACGCCGAAGGCCGCTTCGACGCTGCGCTGATCCGCATGGCCGAACGCCACGAAGAGATCCGCCAGATCATCCTGCCCACCCTCGGCCCCGATCGCCGCGCCACCTATTCGCCCTTCCTGCCGATCCACCCCGTCACCGGCATCGTCATGCAAGTGCCGATGGACGAAGTGCGCGCCGACGGCACCCTGGTCTGGCGCGACGAAGAGGGCACGCGCTTCGAAACCCCCGTCACCGGCGGCCATTGCAAGGCGCAGTGGAAGGCCGATTGGGCGCTGCGCTGGTACGCGCTGGGCGTCGATTACGAAATGTCCGGCAAGGATTTGATCGACTCTGTGCGCCTGTCTTCCGCCATCTGCCGCGCACTCGGCGGAGAACCGCCGGTCAGCCTGACCTACGAGCTGTTCCTCGATGAATCCGGCCAGAAGATCAGCAAGTCCAAGGGCAATGGCCTGACCATCGACGATTGGCTGCGCTACGGCCCGCCGGAATCGCTGGCGCAGTTCATGTACAACCAGCCGACGCGCGCCAAGCGCCTGTATTTCGACGTCATCCCGCGCGCCGTGGACGAATACCTGCAACACGCCGAACGCGGCGCCGACCCGGCCTCCCCGGCATGGCACCTGCATGCCGGCGCCGTGCCCAACAGCGCGCACAGCCCGCTATCCTACCAAACATTGCTGAACCTGGCCGCCGTCGCCGCGGCCGACAACGCGGATGACCTGTGGTCCTTCGTGCGCAATTACGCGCCCGACGCCTCGCCAGAATCAGCGCCGTTCCTCGACGTTCTGGTCCACCGCGCCGTCGCGTACTGCCAGGATTTCGTCCGCCCCGGCCTGCGCCCCCGCGCGCCCACCCCGGAAGAACGCGAGGGCCTGGAAGACCTCATCCTCCGCCTGCAAGCCGCCGATATCGACGCACTCCCCCCCGGCGCCGAACGCGCGCGCGCCATCCAGGATATCATCTACGACGCCGGCCGCCGCGCGCCCTTCGCGACACCCAACAAGGACGGCTCCATGGGCGTCGGCCGCGCCTGGTTCAACGCGCTCTACCAGGTGCTGCTCGGCGCCGATGAAGGCCCGCGCTTCGGCTCCGTTGTCGCGGCCTATGGCGTGCCCCGCACCGTCCAACTGATCCGCGAGGCGCTCACGCGGTGATCCAGGCTTTGCGCCGATTTGGGCCGACAGTCTTCGGCCTGCTGTTGCTGGCCGGCGCGGTCTTCGTGGTGCAGCGGGAGTTCCGCAACCTGTCGGTGGCGCAAGTGCGCGAAGCCATGGGCGCCATCCCCTACAGCGCGCTGTGGATCGCCGCCGGCTTCACCATTCTCGCCTACCTGGTGCTCGCCATTTACGACAAGCTCGGCTCCATCTACGCCGAAAAACCCGCCAGCTGGCCGCGTTCCCTGCTGGCCTCCTTCTGCGGCTACTCCCTCGCCCACAACCTGGGCTTCGCCGCCGTCTCCGGCGCCGCCGTCCGCCTGCGCCTCTACTCCGCCTGGGGCTACAACACAGTCCAGATCGCCAAGGTCATCGGCTTCACCAGCCTGACCTTCGGCCTCGGCGGCCTCGCACTCGCCGGCCTGGTCCTGGTGGTCGAGCCCGAGGTCATCCCCTGGTTCGGCAACAACGCCCCCCGCTGGGCCATGCAACTGCTGGCAGTGCCGCTCTGGGGTATCGTCGTTGCCTATGTGGTCCTGTCGCGCTTCTACCGCCACATCCGCGCCTTCGGGCACGACATCGAACTCCCCGGCCTGCGCATGGCGCTGGCGCAAACCGTGCTCGCCACCGTCGATGTCGCCGTCACCGCCGCCATCTTCTACGCGCTGCTGCCCAGCGCCGAGGGCCTCACCTTCGTGAAGTTCGTCGGCATCTACCTGGCCGCCTATGCGCTCGGCATTTTCGCCTCCGTCCCTGGCGGCTTGGGCGTGTTCGACGGCGCCATCCTCATCGGCCTCTCGCCCTATCTCGCACCGGCCGAAGTGGTCGGCGCGCTCCTTGTCTTCCGCCTCTACTACTACATCGTCCCCCTCTTCATCGCCGGCGCCCTCTTCGCTGGTTTCGAGGTCTCCCAACGCCGCCACATCCTCGAACGCTTCAGCGCGCTTGGCCGCGGCACGCCAAGCCTCGAAGCCCCGGTCATGGCCGGCCTGGTCGCCCTCTCCGGCGCACTCATGATCTTTCTCGGCGCCATCCCCGCGCATAGCGCCGCGGCACTCACGCTGGGCGGCACCGCACTCGCCGCCGCCTCGCAATTCGCCGCCTCCATTTTCGGCTCCCTTCTGCTGGTCATGTCCTATGGCCTGGCGCGCCGCCTCTCCATCGCCTGGGGCACCTCCCTGGTGCTGCTTCTGCTCGGCACCATCGCCGTCATCCTGCGCGGCGAGGCCTGGTATGCCTGGGTTCCCTTCATCGCCGTCTTCGCGCCGCTGCTGACCATGCGCAGCGCCTTCTACCGCCGCTCCCGCCTGCGCGCTGAACCGCTCTCACCCGAAGCGCTGGTCCCGCTGGTCGCCGTCGCCGTCTGCGGCCTCACGCTAGCCCTCGTCGGCCACCGCATCGACATGCGCGACAGCGCCTGGTGGGAAGTGCTGTTCGAGGACAACGCGCCCGACGCGCTGCGCTTCACCGTCGGCCTCACCGCCGTGCTTCTCCTGGCCGGCGCCGCCCGCCTGCTGCGCCCGCAACGCATCCGCCCGCTGCCCTATGACATGCACACCCGCCGCATGCTGGCCGACTGGTCCGGCAGCACCCCCGAACGCGCCGACGCCGTGCTGATGGGCGAGGCCGGCCGCGCCGCCCTGGCCTTCACGCGCCAACCACCACTCTGGATCGCGCATGGTGACCCGGGCGGCGAGGCGGCCGATGCCGTCAGCGTGATCTGGCGCTTCCGCGACCTGGCCGAACGCGCCGGCGCCCGCCCCGCCTTCGTCGATGTCGGCCC